>QIEJ01000116.1 GCA_003228585.1 Pseudomonadota bacterium | reverse complement strand
CGAACTCTATCTCATCGTAGGGAACAGGCACATTTGACAGGAGCATGACGGCGCGCAGGCCATCTGTAAAGTAGGGATCGCCCCCCAGGTTATAACGGGGCTCGTCGAAGGGAACCTCCCCGACGCCCCCGACAAATCCTATGGCGGAAAGGGCCTGGTTTCGAATGAGATCGGAGAACACATATCCCCTTTCCTTGTCCACGTCAGGATCGATCTTGTGGGTGGAGATGCCGCCGGTCTTGAAGGTATACTTGATGCCGATGTCCCGGCTGATCTGGCCCAGCCAGACCGGCTTGCCCTGATGCCGGATGTTGGTCAGCCAGAACCGCATGTGGTTTCGCTCCTTGATTGTTTTCCTCGATTTCTGGAAGGACACATTCTGGGGGCGTTCGAAGACATAAAGCGGGCTTATGGGTGCATACCTGTACGTTTTTCCCCATAAAAATGACCAACCGGTTTTAATGGCCGTGCCCGTATACAGGGCATGGGTCTCATCCCATCCGGCGATGGTAAAGGCGGCAATTATATCATCGAAATCCCCAAGGAGGACAAGATTGAGGGGATCACCTTCCGCAGTGCCTTTTTTGTTCTTAGCATCTCTTCCAGCGCCTTTCGGAATGCGTCCGGGTCATCAATATCGACAAAATCAGTCTCGCGGAAAGTCTCCTCCGGATCCGTTTCCAGGTAATCGGCCCTGAAACCGGGCACAGGGATCAGGAACACGAAGTTCTTCGACACCCTGGGTCCGTAGAGGCTGACGATGACAGCCTTGGTTCCCTCGTCCAGTTTGACAAAGATAAATCCGGACTGTTCATCCCCTGGACCAATGGTATAACCGTGGAAGGCGGTCTCCTGGAAGTACTGATCCTTCTTTCGGCTGAGTTTTTTAGATGATTTGAACCGGGTCTTGTAGGATACCTCCGCCGGGGAGTAGTAGTCCGGATCCATGTTGATGGGCAAAAAGAGGACGGGAAAATCATCCCTGCCGTTTTTGACCCTGACCCAGACGGGTTGGATATGTTTCTTGTCCAGCTTGACATCAAACAGGGCTCTTGTCTCCTCGATGCTCGGCACCGCTACCTCTACTGTGACGTCACCGTAGGTCTGGATCTGGGACCGTTTCTGGAATCCGACGACCTCCATGGGTACCGGTTTATAGGAGGTCGCGCAGCCAGTAGCCAAAGACAGGAGGGCAACGAGTGTGAAGAGTTTTATAAGGTGACCTCTGAGAACCATGAAAATTAATATAGATGAGATTGTGGGGAGATTCAAGATGGTGTTTCAGGGAATAGGGAACAGGGCGGTGGGCGGAAACCAGACGAAGACGAATTTAATACAAGGACCAACGATCGTCATCGCGAGTCACCCTGGGATCTTACGAAGGGTGACGTGGCGATCTCAGCAATCTGAGACTGCTTCGGTCCCCAAACACCTCGCAGTGACAATCGCATTCTTTTGAATTCTGGACTTTGGACAAATCCGGGCTCGGGTTCGTTCACAGGGTTTACGGGCCTGATTGGACGCCTGCGAAGCGAGGTTCACATGTGAACAGGACGTCCACGGTGATGTCCTGGTACTGTTCGGCCAACAGCGAGGGTGATCCTCTGTCTGATCTCGTCCTGGTGTCTGACACCATCGACGCCGTGATCATCCGCCAGGAGGATATAGATGTTGATGTGAAGGAAGCGCCCTACCTTCACCATCCTCACCATGTAGTCCTCTTTAGGGATGGCCTCAAGTTCCGGGTCAAGGAGCCGTTTCACTTCCTCCTGGATGTCCATTGGGGGCGCGGCCAGTAGCAGCTCCCGGAAACCGGTGCGGATTATCGAATACGGCAGGGACGCGCTGAGAACGACCAGCAGGAGAACGACGCCGGGATCGGCGTAATCCACCATCCAGCTGAAGGAGGTTCCCCTCAGGGCATAAGCAAAGAGAAAGGCGAAGAACACGGCCACCGTCAGGATACCGTCCATGAACCAGTTTTTCGCGTCCACCTCCACCAGTGGTGAGTAGATCTTCTTCGCTGTGGACCGCTGTATGGCCGACACGGCAAAGCCGGCAGAGGCCACGACCACCGCGTAAATCAGAGCATAGCCCATAACGATGGGCCTGCCCCCGGTCAGTATGGCCCTGACGGCGTCAAAGGCCGCGTAAATGCCCACCAAAGCAATAATGAGGCCCTTGATGAGGTTCAGGAGAGGTTCGAAACTGCTGTAGCCGAACTGAAACTTCTCGTCATCCGGCTGCCTGACAAGGCGCGCGATCCTTATGGACAATAATCCGGTGGCGAACCCTATCAGGGAAAAGGCCCCGTCCAGCAGGATGGCTACCGAGTGTGTCAGCGCCGCGAAACCGAAACCGGCTATTGCCATCGTCAGAGCGCCGATAACAGAGAGGGTCAGTGCCCGTAGTTCCAGATTTACTGATTCACCAGGGTCCCTGGTCATGAAAATATTTTACCGGAATTTCTCAAAAAATCAACTTTGCCGGCGGGAATTTGGCCAGAATTTTTACCACCGCATCCTTGACCCTCTTTTCCCTTTTCTCCGGGGAAGCGGATGGATCCAGGACACCGGTGCCGGACCCGCGCCAGATAAGGCTGCCGCTATCGGTATCGACGAAGTCGATGAGCAGCGTTCCCTCTTCATATTCATAGGTGTCAATGCGCCTTGTCCCGCCGTATCCACGATAGTAACGGTCGTATCGGCCGTAGCTGTAGCCCCAGTCTACGACGTCCACCTTGTTCTGGATCTTTCCGTGAAGGGCTATGGTGAAGTCGGGATCATCCTCGGAGATGACAAACCCTTTCAGGGCAAGCTGTTCATCCACAGCATTCTTCACTCTTTTAACGGTAATGTCGCCCAGTTCCTGGCTGGTCGGGATCTTCATCCAGGCATAGCTTTTCAAGGCGCCAAAGTCAGCTTTCGTGTCGTAATCTTGCTGGACACTGACAGTGGC
>QIEJ01000246.1 GCA_003228585.1 Pseudomonadota bacterium | reverse complement strand
TAGGAGAAAAAATCGTACGAAGGCGCTTTTGCCGTGACAATCATGGACAGGCTGGAGAAGAGAAGCCCGATGGCGAAGGCCAGAGGCAGCACCAGGACCGCCCACGGGCTGTTCACAAGCCCGAACAGGGCCATGACTATGAGCATGGCCGTACCCGAAAGGAAGCCCCCACAGGATCTCCCCGGCCACGATGTCGTCCAGGGAGACAGGTGTCGCAAGAATGGCGTCGTAAGTCTGCTGCCGGGTCATGCGGGTGAAGGCCCCGAAAGTGCACTCGAATGTCGCCGCGTACATGGCGGCCGAGCAGACGAGACCCGGGGCAAGAAAGGAGATGTAGGGAACCCCGTCGACAGTTCCCACCATCCTTCCCAGACCCCATCCCATTGCCAGAAGGTAGAGGAGGGGTTCTCCCAGGTTGCCGATAATGCTGGCTTTGTAAAATTTGGTCCACACCTTAAAATCCCTGTACCATACGTAATAGAGGGAACCGGCAGGCGGGACCCGGGCAGGGGGAACAGGTATGGTCGGTTCGCTCATTCCCTCAGCTCCCTTCCGGTCATGCGGAGAAAGACATCCTCCAGGGTGGCCCGTCGATGCAGAACGGTGCGCTCGGGCCCGAAGTTCAGCCTGGTCATGAGTGAAGCCGCATCCGAAGTGTACAGGTAAAGGGTGTCGGCGGAACACTCCACCTCAACTCCCTCCAGTTCCTCGCCACCGATGGAACCGAGGCATCGCTCCCGGTCCTCCCCCTCCAGAAGCCTCATCTCAAGAACCTCTCTGCCGGCGTATCTGGCGATGAGTTGGGCGGGTGTGCCCTCCACGAGGATCTTCCCGTGATCGATGATGACAAGGCGGGTGCAGAGCTGCTCCGCCTCCTCCATATAGTGTGTGGTCATGATCAGGGTGACACCCTGTGACTGGAGTGCCCGGAGTTTCTGCCAGATCATGTGGCGGGCCTGCGGATCCAGCCCGGTTGTCGGCTCGTCAAGGATCAGAACCTCCGGGTTGTTGATGAGGGCTCTGGCAATGAGCAGGCGCCTCTGCATTCCTCCCGAGAGCTGCATGATGGGACTGCCCGCATGATCCTCCAGCTGGAAGAATTCCAGCATCTCCATGGCTCTTTTTCCGGCCTCACGGCGGGGGATGCCGTGATATCTTGAGTAGATGAGCAGGTTCTCGAAGACTTTCAGATCCGAATCGAGATTGTTCTCCTGGGGGACCACACCAATGCGCGCCTTGATCTGCCTGGCGTGGGAGCCGACCTCCATTCCCAACACCGTCAAGATCCCTTCGGTTACCGGAAGGTGATTGGTGATCATCCTGATGGTCGTCGTCTTGCCCGCTCCATTGGGGCCAAGAAAGCACTCTCCCTTCGCCACAGACAAGGAGATGCCGTCGACGGCCGTGAAAGAGCCGAAGCGTTTTGTCAATTCTTTCGCTTCGAGGACGGAGGGCATGATTGGTTCAGAATCCAATATCCAACATCTAAAAAAGTGGTTGTCACTGCGAGGCTTTTGGCGACCGATGCAGTCTCGGCTTGCTGAGATCGCCACGTCACCCTTCTAAAATGTTCAGGGTGACTCGCGATGACGATCGCAAAGCCCATTCTCCTAATCGCCCCCTCGCCCATGCTCCCCCTCACGTCCGCACCACGATAGTCCCCGCCAGCTTGTCGTGCCAGGTCTGATTGTTCTTGTTGAACAGAGCCCACACAAAACCCAATCCGAGAAACAA
>QIEJ01000174.1 GCA_003228585.1 Pseudomonadota bacterium | reverse complement strand
CAAAGGTGTCAATGTGCTCCTTGGCCCAGGACAGGTCCAGGGCGTCAACAACAAGGCGAATGTCGGCCGAGTTCTTTCCCGTCATCTGGCGCTTGGGCAGTTCAATAAGCTCGAGCCCCGCCCCGTGGAGTTCGTGTTTGTACTCCGCATAACGGACCCAATCGGCGTAGGCTTTCTTGACTACGATCTTTCCCTTCTCCACAAGCCGTTCGAGCACCTTGTTGATCTCGAATTTCTGCTGCTTCATTTTTCCCTTGAATCCGAGAGCAATATTCTCGAAATCAACGAATACCGCTAAAGTGTGGTCATCTCCATCATGTTCCATTTTATCTCCCATCCCTCCTCAAAATCCTCGTGCCAGGGCAGCACCTTGTTCTTTCCGTTGATTCTGGCTCGGTACATGGCCATGTCCGCCCGCTGGTCTATCCTACTATGTTAATCTAACTATTGTCTTTTGTGTGTCGATTGGGCAGAATATTTGCAGTATAACCACCATAAATTCGATTGGATATGAAAAAAGCGCTCCTTCTGTGGTCTGAAGTGACAATAATTGTCCCACAGATGGGAAAAATGTGCAATTTGTCAGGATGTTTGTTTGAAACCATTCTGCTCAAGGAGGAAGCCATGAGGAAACATCTGATATTTTTATTGTCCATCGCCCTGGTTCTGGGAGGTGTTACGGTGGTTCATGCGTATCCGTATCCCGCCACCGATGTCAGGGCCATGGGAATGGGTGGCGCGTATGTCGCGGCCGGCAGTGGGGTGGCATCGGTGAATTTCAACCCCGCTCTTATCAGACAGAGCAAAAAGGTTGAAATTGTTGTTCCAAACCTGAACCTGCGCTTTGACGATCATTCCGGTCTCGTTGACGCCATCAATGCGTTTAACTCCACAATCAATCCATTGGAACAGATAGCGATTCTTAATCGGATCAGCGCGGCGCCGGGTGTCGACGCGACTGCTTACGCCGGCATTGGAGTCGGTTTCAATCTCCTGGGTCTGGGGCTGGCTGTCACTTACGCCGATGAGATAAGTTTTTCTACCGACGTCGATAACTTTACCTTGCTTCCCCCGGATGCCGATGTGGAGTATAGAGGTCTGGAACAACGGCAGTGGATTTTAACGGCCGGGTACGATTTCGGAGGACTGACGCTGGGAGGCAACGTGCGGTTTATCGACGGTACAGGCCTTATCAATACCCTGAAAATATCGGAGAGCCCCAACATTGATCTGGACACACTCAGGGATGGCCTGGAGATTTCACCCGACGGGGCCCAGACTGCGTTCGATCTTGGAATCGTCTTCAATTTATCACCCATGTTCGAGATCGGTGTGGTGGGACGAAATCTTAACGAACCGGAATTCACCTTTTCGACAGGGACTCTGAAGATGGACGCAAGGTACAGGGCTGGACTGGCGATCAACTTCCCCGTCATAAAGATCTCAGCGGACTACGACCTGAATAAAGGTGAGACCTTCGGCGGGAACGAATACCAGGAGTGGGCTGTCGGGACCGAGATCGGCCTGGGCAGTGTGTTTGCCATAAGACTTGGTCTCAGCGAGAACACGGCTATATCATCCGATCCTCTCATCTACCATGCAGGACTGGGGTTCCATTCTTCAAGGTCGACCTGGCCGGTATGTACGGCGGCGGCGGCGATTTCCTGGGCGCAGGCGCCAACCTGTCGTTTAAATTCTAGTATTTTTCATGTTGGGAGTCGTCCGGAGCAAAGAGGCTGAGAAATGTCCCTTTCATTAATTTTCCCCTCCCTTGACGGGAGGGGACCAAGGGGAGGGTGAGACAACAGTTTTCCCCTTAACCTACTGACTTCTGACTACCAGCTGCCCGCATCAAACCATCTCCTCATAACCCTCCAGGATTTCCTTCCGGATCTGATGGGGCGGGACCTTCATCTCGGCCAGAAAACCCTCGAGGGCTTCGACCATTTTGGGAGGGCCGGAGAGAAAAATGGTGTGCCGGTCTATGTCAGGAACACACTCCATGATTTTTTCCATGG
>QIEJ01000149.1 GCA_003228585.1 Pseudomonadota bacterium | reverse complement strand
ATAGACCACGTCGCCCGATGACAGTTTCACCGTGTGTATCCCGACTGTCCCGTATCCCGCCCGCGCCATGCTTTCCTGAACGAGATCCAGAAGATCCTCCTCCGATACCGGCGGGACCATTTCATCCTCAATCCATTGAGAGACTTCGGCCGGTTCGGCCATCGTCAGGATCTGCTCTATGTCACCGACAAGAACCTCCCTTATTCTCTGAACGAACTTCTCGGGGCTGTCGTAAACACCGAAGTGGGTATCTAAAACCATCATTCCTCTCGAGGTTCGGCGCAGGATCAGGGTGTAAGGAGTACCTCCAGGATTACCGAGAGCGTCCAGAAGCTCGAACCGCGGGTCCGGTATCAGTGGAAACGGCACAAAAAACTCCTCCCTGAACTGCTCCACTGTACGGCTGTTGTTTCCGACACCGACACCGAGGAACCGGACTTTTGTTGAAAGGGCGGGGTCGGAAGCAACCAACTCGTAGGTCTTGTTGACGATGGGGGCGCCCTGCTGGCACCCGAAGCAGTAACGATTGAATAACTCCAGAACCAGAACATCGCCCCAGAAATCCTGAACCTGGAACTCCCCTTTCCGGGTCATCTCGTCGGAAACACCCAGGTAGGCGGCATCCGCCGCGGACAGATCCGTGGAAAATCGATAATCCGGGAAGAAGTCACCAGGAGAGGTTATCTTTGTCTTCCGGGCGTCGGCACCCAATGGCAGAATAAAAATTACCAGTAAAATCAGAGCAGCGAGCCTTTTCATGTTCAGCCTCCTGTAGGCAATCCTGAATGATCTACTTTTTGGAAACCACAACCGTCCCCTGAGCGGAGGTCATATCCACAACTGGAACCTCCAGGGCGCCCTCTCCCAGAAGAGTGTTGGCCAGCTCCTGGGAAAAGGAGCGGTAACGAAGCACCGCCTCTATGGACAGCTCGCCTTTCTTCACCTTCCCGGGTACCAGGAAAGCGTAATCGCTGACATCGGAGCCCTTGGGAGGAATGGTGCGAAAGCTGGCAAAGTGGGAGATGGCCCACGGTTTGTGGGTTACGTTCCCATCCTTGTCGACGGCCACGGCTCTGAAGATGTTGGCATCGGGATCGATATTGCCTTGCTCGTCCAGTTCCCTTCGGGTCCTTTACAGTCACGTCGAGCCACATCTGCCTGACCTCGGTGAGGCTGGTGGGAAGATTGTGGCCTGCTCCCACGTTTATAACCTCCACCTTGAAGCGGGCGACATCGCCCGGCGCGACTTTCTCCGGAAGATGGATCTTGACCTGGGCTGCGCTTTGAAGCCGCTGTCTGGCGATACCCGCATGTTTTTCCGACCCCAGCAGGGCGGTGACCGTGAAGTTGCCGCCCACGAATTCATGTGTAAAGACGTTGTCCCGGTCGGGACCCAGAGGGGATGCCTTGCCGGGGTTCAAAGGCTTTTTCAGTGTTCTTGCAGCCTCAATGGCCTTTTCTATGGGCATCATGTGACAGTCCTGGCAAACAATATTTTCCCTGGCGTAAACGGAATGTGCCCATTCATCGTATGTTCTCTCAATCGGAAAGTTGGTAACCGGATGGAAAACATTGTGACACGAGCCGCAGAACTCGGCCGAGGTGTGCAGTTCGGAATAGGCCGTATCATGGCCGGGAGAGTTCGAGTCTTTGTAGGGTCCCCTCTTGACGGATCCGGGGTCCATAATAAGTGATCCATTATGGGGCTGGGCTATTGGAGTATCCCTCCATGTTGACTCCAACACGGTGTGACAGAAATCGCAT
>QIEJ01000089.1 GCA_003228585.1 Pseudomonadota bacterium | reverse complement strand
CTTGTTTCGGCACCAGCTGTGGCATTTATGATAATCGGGAAAGAATTCAGGCTCCAGAGGATTCGGGCTTTCATGGACCCCTGGAAAGAATACGACGGCCCCGGGTTTCAACTTGTTCAATCATTCCTGGCGTTCGGGGACGGCGGTGTTCTGGGAACCGGATTGGGGGGAGGAAAAAGCAAGCTGCTTTTCCTCCCGGAATCGCATACCGATTTTATCCTGGCTGTCGTCGGAGAGGAGCTGGGGTTTGTTGGTGTGGCGGTGGTCCTTGCTCTTTTCGCTGTTCTCATCGTCCGGGGGATGCAGGTCGCCCGGGATGCTCCTGACTCCTTCGGAACCCTGCTCGCTTCGGGATTGACCCTGATGGTAGGGCTTCAGGCTCTCATAAACAGCATGGTGGTTCTCGGTCTCCTCCCAACCAAGGGAATGCCGCTGCCGTTTATCAGCTATGGCGGGTCATCGCTGCTGACATCCGCGGCAGCTGTGGGAATTCTCCTTAACGTGGCGGCACAGGGGAGGACATCATGAGGTATGTCGTAGCCGGCGGAGGAACGGGGGGGCATCTTTTTCCCGGCATCGCCCTGGCCGATGCCTTCAGAGACCTGGATGCGGATGCCGAGATCGTATTCATGGGTGCCAGTGGAGGGTTGGAGGTCAGGATCATTCCGGACCTTGGTTATAAACTGGTGACACTCCCTGTGCGGGGCGTTGTGAATCTGGGGATAATGCGCGGATTTACCAGGGCCTTGAATATGCTGTGGAGCATCATTCGCGCATACGGAATTCTTGGAAAACTTTCCCCCGATCTGGTTGTAGGTGTGGGCGGTTACGCTTCCGTCCCTGCTGTGGTAGCAGCAGCTATCAGGAAAGTGCCCAGGTGCATTCTGGAACAGAACGTCGTCCCCGGTAAGGCCAGCCGGTTTCTGGCCCGCTACGCCCAGAGGATTTATCTCGGGTTCCCTACGCTGAAGCCGGCTTTCCCCCCCGAAAAGACGATGATAACGGGAAATCCCATTCGCGAAGAATCCCTGCCGCCGGATCAGGTAAGGGAGTTCGCGGATGAGCGGAAGACCCTCCTGATACTGGGGGGGAGCCAGGGTGCTGCCCAATTGAATGATCTTGCGATGCTGATCGTACCTCCACTTATGGCAAGAGACAGCTCCCTCAAAGTTGTTCATCAGACCGGCCTGGACCACGAGGCCAGCGTGCGGGAGCACTACATTGCAAATAAGGTTGATGTGGAAGTCGTGCCGTTCATCAGGCACATGGGGAATATTACTCCAGAGCGGATCTTTGTCTCTCCCGTGCCGGGGCGATGGCGGTGTCGGAACTCGCGGCCGCTGGTGTGCCGTCCATTCTTATCCCCTATCCACATGCTGTGTCAGACCATCAGAGGGCAAACGGAAGATGGCTCGAGGAGTGGGGCGGGGCGATCACCCTTGAGCCTGAAAGGGCGGAACCGGAAACCCTTACAGAGGAGATCGAGCACCTTCTTACCTCCTCCAACGTTCTCAGGGACATGTCTGAAGCATGTCTGGCAGCGGGAACCTCCGACGCTGCTCAGCGGATTGCGAAGGAAGAAATAGCCCGAGTGGAAGCATTGAAAGGATGAAAGGGCTGAGTTACGTAACGAGGTATCGAGGTGTCGAAGTATCGAGGTGATTAGAGCCAGCGATCGTCATCGCGAGTCACCCATGTTTTTTGGTATTTAGGTGACGTGGCAATCTCAGCAGGCTGAGACTGCTTCGGTCGGGAAGCACCTCGCAGTGACCGCCGTTTTGGATTTTGGATATTGGATGTTGGATCCGGATCTGGAACCTTGAACTTCTAACCCTAAGGGGGCGAATTGGTCAAACTGCGTAAAACAAGGCACCTGCACTTCGTCGGCATCGGCGGTATCGGGATGTCCGGCATAGCCGAGGTCCTTCTGAACCTGGGCTACAAGGTGACCGGTTCGGACCTGGTGGAGAGTGAGACAACAGCCCGGTTGGCCGAACTCGGAGGTGAAATAAGCCTGGGTCACAGCAGGGATAATGTTGGTGACGCTGATGTGGTTGTGATCTCCTCAGCCGTTCGGCAGGATAACCCCGAAGTTGTCGCCGCGCGACAGGCGGGGATTCCCCTGGTACCCCGCGCATTTATGCTTAATGAGCTCATGCGCATGAAATACGGTATAGCCATCGCAGGTTCCCACGGAAAAACATCAACGACCTCCATGGT
>QIEJ01000239.1 GCA_003228585.1 Pseudomonadota bacterium | reverse complement strand
TGGTGTTTCGGTCAAGCCCTGCTCCTTTATGACGGCATAAGAAACTCCTGAAATTATCTATAGTAACAAAGCGGAATATAGCCTGATTTTATGGAAATGTTAATGGTTTGAGGTTCCGGGATCAGGGAATAGGGATTAGGGCGCAGGACGTTGCGCCTGTCATCGCGAGGACCAACGGGACGAAGCGATCCCAGCCGTTTGAGACAGCTGCTGTCATTGAGCACCTCGCCTTTACCTGGATCTCGACAACCTGAGATTGCCGCGTCAGCCTCAGATCACAGTCTTTCTCGCAATGACAACCGCTAATGATCTTGGATTTTGGATGAGAAACATGAATCCTGAAACATGAAACCTGGAACTGTTTTTATGGTTCCCTGTGGTTTTCACCGGTCTCTTCGTATATCTCGTTCAAAAGTCTGTAGATCATGAAGTTGTCCGGACTGACCTCCCGGATCACGTCTACCATGGACAGCGCCATTTCACGATTGGCAGTGGTCAGGTAGCTGATGCCGGCCTTGTACAGCCAGTCAACCGCGGCGGAGGTATTTTTGCCCACGCCCAAACCCTCGGCGTAAAGGATCCCAAGGTGGGCCTGGGCGTCCGCGTATCCATTCCGGGCGGCACTTTTACACAGGGTAAACGCGCGGGCAGAGTCTTGTTCGACACCCCAGCCGTAAAGGTACATCCTGGACAGCATGGTCTGGGCGATGGGATTTCCGCCAGCGGCTGCGCGACTCAGCCAGAAGGAGGCTTCCCGATAATCCTGGTCCACTCCTTCCCCGTAGAAATACATGAACCCGACCTTCAGCTGGGCCTGGACGTCATCCTGCTCGGCGAAGGGTTTGAGAATCGCCATGGCCCGGGTGTAATCCTTGCGTGTGAAGGCAGCATGTCCGTCGGTTACATTGGCAGCCTCGCAAATGGTTCCGGGAAAAGTGCAGGCTAAAAGAACCAAAATGGCACCACACAGACGAATCCCTTTGTCCCTTCCCCCATTGATATGAATAGTGGAACCTCCTCCGGCAGGCTGTTAAAAAAAAACAGGCCGTCCCGTTCTCTAATACGTGTTTTTTTCGGAAAATAATACAAAAGGAGATTCGGGGAACGCTTTTCAGGATAGGAACAGGGAAAGAGACTAAGTGAAAGTGCGCACTAATTGCATGTTATATACCCAATAAGTAGGATTGTGTAAATAATCACAAAAAAATGCTTGACACGGGACCTGGAGCTTGTTATATTTTACACAAGCCCAGAGGAAAAAGACAAAAATGAGGAGGTGGCTGAAATGTTGGAATTCATGATGACGATAGGGATTATGACCCTGGTTTTCGGAGTAGCTTCAATTACGATAGCCATTCTGGCTGCAGGTATTCTGAAGGTTGGCCGATACCTTTCAAAAAAGTCAGTTAATGAGGCGGCCTGAGAACCTGGTGCTGAAGAAAGGGAGGTAGGGAGATGTTGGAATTCATTTCGACAATTGCAGTGATCGCTCTGGTATTCTGTGCAGCGACCGTGTTCGTGGCCCTCATCGCCGGGAGCCTTATGAAAGTTCGTGACGCGATGATGAAAAGAGCCGAGGAGAAGGTTCGGTAGGAGAGGCCCTGAACAAAATGTACAGCCTTGGGGGAGCTTAACGCTCCCCCTTTCAGTTTGTCGCCAGGTACCCGGAGATGTTAACG
>QIEJ01000117.1 GCA_003228585.1 Pseudomonadota bacterium | reverse complement strand
AAAGGGCTCAAACGATCCATTTCAGAGAAATGCCTCTCCCTGCGGCACCAGTCCTGAGCCTGTCGAAGGGGAGAGGTCAGGTGGGGGGAATATAAACGAGATTAAGCTCCTGATTGCTTTAGTTGAAGCAGTTTCAAGACTTACCTTTTTTGTTCCCTTACTTTGCGAGCTTAGCGGCTTGAGCGAGTGAAATGAGCGGGCGTGAGACAGAATCTTTATGTAACTGAATTGATCCGGATGGAGTAGTATTGAAGAGGGATTGTCAGAGAACCGGGGTGGGATCATGAAAGTTAAAACCGGATTAAGACAAGCTGTTTGCCTTCTGTTGTTGGCGCTGGGGTTATCCACCTTTTCCGCTCCCGTCTTCGCTGTAACGGTTGAGAAGGGGGACCGGGCCCCCATGTTCGTCACGGATACCCTCGATGGCGGCACCTTCGACCTGAAAGAGCACCTGGGGAAAAATATTGTCCTGTTGAACTTCTGGTCTGTGTTCTGTCGTGACTGTTTAAGCAGGATCGAGGCCATGAACAAGATTCACGATCTCTATCAGGAGCGTAATTTTGAACTGATCGGCATCGCCGGTGACCCACCTACCGAACGGATGCTCACACAGGTCAAGAAATACGCCGCCAAGATGCACTTTGATGTCGTCCTCGACCCGGAACTTGATATCTTTGTGAGCTATGGAGTCGAAATAATACCCTTTGCGGTTCTGCTTGACCGGGACGGCACGGTCGTCATGGCGATTCAGAGTCTGGACCCGGAACCTTTAAAGGAGATCTCCAAGGCCATTGAGGCGCTGACGGTTATCAAGAGTCTCGTCAAGGAGTGACGCGTGTCCGGCCCCACCTTTTTCCTAGTCAAAGTCATCGTCTCGGCATTGATCATCGCCGGCGTGAGCGAACTGGCAAAAAAACTTCCATCGTTGGGCGGACTCATCGCCGCCATGCCCCTGACAACCCTTCTGGCACTCATATGGCTATACACCGATACCGGTGATTATCAATTAGCGGCGACCTTTACCCGGTCGGTGCTTTTCGCGATCATCCCGACGATATTCTTCTTTATTACCGCCCTCCTCCTGTTCCGGCGGGGCGTGCCTTTCCCCATGATTCTCATCATCAGCTTCGCCGTTTTTATCCTTGGCGCGGTTATCCACCAGGCCCTCATTCCCAACGGGATGCCCAATTGACCTGCCCGGAAAAGCACACAGATAAACACAAAAACCCTGTCCCGACTGTGGACATCATTATTGAACTGGCAGAAAGGGGGATCGTTCTCATCAGGAGAGCGAATCCGCCCTACGTGGGCGATACCGGGCGGATTTGTGGACTACGGTGAAACGGTGGAACAGGCGGCTGTCCGGGAGGCGGCCGAGGAAACCGGCCTGGACGTCAGGCTTACACGCCTGCTGGGTGTCTATTCGGACCCAGAGAGGGACCCGCGCCATCACACCATCTCCACAGTGTTTGTCGCTGAGGCCTCCGGAACCCCTGTGGGGCAGGATGACGCCGCCGAAGCCGCGGTTTTCACCGAGGACAACCTGCCCGAAGATATCGCCTTCGATCACCGCAGGATCCTGTCGGACTATTTCTCCAGTAAGTAGAAAACCTTTACCACAGAGAAAATCTGAGGTTTGGGTGCGCTGTCATTGCGCCTGTCCACCATAGCTCGAAGAGCGACGGGGGAAGCGAAGGGGGATGAGGGGGGAGGACCGCTTGTCGGCCGAAGCCTCGGCGAAGGTCGGAGGTGGGGGTGAAAATTCAAAGAAGAGGAGTGTTATAAAAAGGGGTTTCCCGGGCTTAATCGCTCGGTTTCGTCACGCCATCGGCGTGACTTCACTTCCACCTTCGCCAAGGCTATGGTGGA
>QIEJ01000238.1 GCA_003228585.1 Pseudomonadota bacterium | reverse complement strand
CTCTGTGCCCTCTGTGAACTCTGTGGTTCAGGCTTTTGTCTCCCGGTTGTTTTTCTTGAGCAAATCGTACTTCCGGAGCCTTTCTCTCAAGGTATTCCGGTTGATCCCCAGGATCTTCGCGGCCCTGACCTGGTTTCCCTTCACGGCGCCCATGGTCAGCTCGAACAGGGGTTTTTCCAACTGGGCAAGGAGCTGCTCGTAAAGATCACCTTCCTCAAGATTGCTCCAGGAGGAAACGATCTCCCCGATCCTCTTGCGGAGAAACTCCTCAAAGGAATCCTCGTCCTCCCAGGTTTCTGTGACCCTCGGCTCGTCAAGACCCAGATCGCTTTTCCCAATGACAGGGCCGGAAGCCAGGACAGAAGAGCGCCTCAGGGTGTTCATCAACTCCCGGACGTTACCGGGCCAGGAGTAAACCATGAGCACTTCCCTGGCGTCACCTGACAGGGTTTTCGTCGGCTGACCGGTTTCTTCGGCGAACAGCCGCAGAAAGTGCTCTGAGAGTATGGAGACATCACCCTTTCTCTCCCTCAGGGGCGGGACCTGAAGGGACACCACGTTCAACCGGTAATACAGATCTTCTCGAAATTCCCCCCGGGCAACGGCTTGTTTCAGATTCCGGTGAGTCGCCGAGATGACCCTCACGTCCGATCTGATGCTTCTGTGACCTCCCACCCTCTCGAATTCCCTGTTCTCGAGTACCCTGAGCATTTTTGCCTGAAGGTTCAAGGGCATATCCCCGATCTCGTCCAGGAACAGGGTGCCGCCTTCAGCCAGTTCGAACTTGCCTTTCCGGGTCTCCGTCGCTCCTGTAAAAGAGCCCTTTTCGTGCCCGAACAGTACGCTTTCAAGAAGTTCCCCTGGAATAGCGGAGGTGTTAACCGCGACGAAAGGCTTTCTTATCCTGGCACTGAATCGATGAATAGCCTTGGCCACCAGCTCCTTGCCTGATCCGCTTTCGCCCAGGACCAACACTGTGGCATCCGAAGCAGCGACCCGTCCCATGGCCTTGAAAAGCTCCTCCATGGTGGGTGATCGGCCGATCATGTCCTCCATCTCCACCCGGATCGTGTCTCCCTGGACTTCCACTGTTTTCTCCCGGGCCTGGGCAAGCCCGCGGGAGACAAATTCTACAAGCACGGGGACATCAAAAGGCTTCGGCAGGTAATCAAAAGCTCCATGTCTCATGGCTTCTACCGCGTGAGTCATGATGTTCTGCGCCGTGATGATAAGGACAGGAATATGGGGCCTGGTCTCTTTGATCCTTTTCAGAACGGTCAGTCCGTCCATGTCCGGCATGAGGATGTCGAGGATGACCAGGTCCGGTTTGTCCGATCCGGTTTGTCCGAACGGGCCAGGGATAGACCGTCCATGCCTCCCGAGGCGGTGGCAACCTGATAACCCTCTCTGGTGAGGGACTTCTCAATGACCCACCGCATGCTCTGATCATCCTCGATGACGAGGACCTTACTGGCTTGAATCAACGGATGTTCTCCTGGTAGCGTTCTCCGACAGGCTCCTGGAGGGGGGACAGGGGCAGGATCACTCGTACCCTGGCGCCTGAAAGCTCCTGGTTTTCCAGAAGCAGGTTGCCACCATGATTCTGTATTATCTGCTCACTTATGGCAAGGCCAAGACCTACGCCTTTGGGTTTTGTCGTAAAGAAGGGGGTGGAAAAGCTCTCGATGGATGGGTCAAAGCCCGGGCCCTCATCTTCGATGTCGATCTCCAGGACGCCTCCCTTGCGCCCAAGGGCCGGATTGGCAGGGGAGGCCATCGGAGCCAGAGTTCTCACGGTGACAACCCCTTTACCCCGGCACGCTTCCACCGAGTTCTTCAACAGATTGAGGAAGACCTGGACCAGACCGCTCCTGTCGCCCAGGATCCGCGGAAGACTCGGGTCGTATATTTTTAAAAAAGAGATGTCTTCCGCGTTGTCCCAGTGTCCCATGAGCTCCATGACATCGTCGAGCACTTCATGAATGTTCAGAAGGTCGGTAAGCGGATTTTCTCGAGGCGCCGCTGCCAGAAGATTTTCCAGGAGCTGGTCGATCCTCTGAACCTCGCGGAGAATGATCTCACAGTTTTCCACCAGAGGGTTATCCTCACCCAGTTCGGATCGCAAAAGCTGAGTGGCGCCCTTGATACCACCAAGGGGGTTTCTTATCTCGTGGGCCATTCCCAGGTTCAGGGTGCCGAGGGTAGCCAGTTGATCCGCCCGCCTGAAGGAGCGGTCGATCTCCCTGATAAGCGTGTCATCCCTGGCAAGAACCACAACTCCCTGAACGCTCCCATCCGATTCATGAAGAGGGGAGACACTTATGGTCAGATAGGATTCAGCTCTGTCGGCATTGATCAGCTGGACCCCGCTCTTTGTTATGGGTCTGCCCTCCGTAAGCGCTTCGATGATGAGGTCTGTCAACTCCGGATTGTTGGGGAAAAGATCTTTGGATGGTCTTCCCCTCATGGCTTTTTCAGATCTCGCGATGAGCCTTTCACCTGACGGGTTGAGCCTGACCAGACAGCCCTGACTATCGAAGAGGAAAAGACCCTCCGTCAGACTGGGAATGATCTGGGATTC
>QIEJ01000050.1 GCA_003228585.1 Pseudomonadota bacterium | reverse complement strand
TTAAATCAAGCCGGCACTCGTTAATGATCTCCCTCGCCCTCTCCCTCAACTCAACAGCAATGGGATCATCTTTGTCGAGTGCCTTCTCCAGCTTATCGAGAGCATCGTAATAGAGGTCCCACCCCTCCTTTTCCCTCCAGTATTCGGCCGAGAGGGGGTAGCGATCGGAGATGGTCCTCTCAATCATTTCCATCAGGTTCTGACTACCTTCCCTGATAAATTCCATTCCCTGTTCGGCTTCCTCCGCCGATCCGGTGCCGAACAACGATGCAGCCTTGAGCGCCAGCCTGAGGTACACCACCGTCACCGGGATACGGGAGATAAAACAGCCCGTGAAGGGATCCAGAAGATCTTTGATCCGGCCCGGGCCCCACGGAAGGGAGCGGGCATACGAGGTGAAAAGGAGAATCCTTGCAAGGTCTCCTACTTCCTTGCCAAGGTGAGCCGCTTCAATGGCCTCTGCGGCGAAGGCCTCCTTGTCATGCCTCATGATAAACCCGCTGGCATGAACATAACGAAGATTCTCCACTTCACTGGAAAAAAGGACCGACATCAGATAGGCCTGATCCTCGGCCCTGGCGATAAACGTGGGCGTGAAAGGTCTGTATTTCCTGAGACTGTCGACCAGGATGCCCGTTGTGCCGCCGGTAACATGAATCCGCTGGATGCACTGTGCCATTTCATCTACTTCCCCGTCATAATCTCTGTGCATCATCTCCGCTTCCGTGGACAGAGCCTGGGCAGTTTGCTGAAAAACACCCACTGGTCGGGTGTGAGGCCGGTAGAAGTAGGAGTAGAAGTAGAAGTTTCAGGGGGCCAGGGTACATCGGGGGTGAACAGTCCTCTCCCTATATCGCTCTCGTTGACCAGAGCGCCGGCGAGCATCCCCAGTTCCACGGAGCTACCATCTCCATCCTCGCCCCGTGCGCCCCACAGTGGGGTCATGAGATGTTCGAAGGCGGATCTGCCCGTCTCATCAACGAGAATATCCTGCGGAAACACCTGGTCGAGGTCGATCTTGAATGTCGCCCTGATGCCCGGATCGACAAGCACCTGCCACAGTGCCGGCAGTGCCTTCAGGAATGAATAATGGCGGCCGTACTTTCCATCAACCCCGAAGACCTCCCTGAATGGAGAAACATCGTCAGGCTCCAGGAACTGCTCCAAGGCAGGAACCACGACCTCGTCGGCCAGCCTTTGGGTTTCAGCCTCGGTGAACATGTAGATCTCCAGGTGTTCAAGTCCACCAGCCTTTTGCAATTCTTCCTCCAGGTAACTCTTCGCAACCCCCTGAAGGCCACTGTGGGTGGTGGACACGGACAGAACAGTTGTGACACGATGATCCTCGGACATGTTTCCCCTGGCAATTTCAAAGCGAACCGCTTCCTGTAATCCCCTCATGCCGTAGATTGTCTCATTGCGGTCAGGCCCGATCCCGATGGGAATGGGATGGTCGTACCAATAGATCTGCTCCTCGCTGCCGACCTCTTTCACCTTCTCGAGCAGATCCTTCGGGAGTGCGATTTCCTCTGGCGCCATGCCGGGCAGAGGGACAGTCAGCATCACGTTGGATGTAAAGAGGATCTCCCTGGAGGGATCGGTGACGGGCTCTGTGTTCAGATCGCTCACCCGCACCTTCCTTCTTTCCCTGAGATCGGAGACATTCCGGTCACGCTGTTGGAAAAGTGACCCCCCTTCAGGAAAGAACAGGCGATGGACCCACGGTACGGTTTCACGGAAATCGGTATCACCGGCTGCGCTCAACCAGGTGACCAGATCGTTCATGTCCTCAGTAAAGGACCCATCCTGTGAACAACGGGTCAGGATCTCTTTCTCAACGTGGTAGGTTCCTTCCCGATAAAATGCGGCTGTTTCCCCCCAGCGGGGATGGTCCCGCAAATCGTCAAGATAACTCACCGCATCTGCGTAATGCGGGCTGGGAGGCCCCGCAAGAGTTATCAGGAAGGCTGCGTTGAGGCTTCTTGCAATGGAGATTTCACTCTCGTCTTCAGGGGGAAACTGATCGGTCGGATCGATTCCGCAAAGCGGCTTGCCGCCATCCAGGCCCAGAAGCCTGGTGATAATTAACTGAAATGTGTCTAATACTCTTTCAATGTGTCTAATACTCTTTCCACGTTTAGAATTATAGCAGGTGTCCCGATTAAAGGAGACAAAAGCATCGGTGGATGTTCAGATGTCCGGCAGCATGAAGATGTGCAGTGATCCGGGTTCCCCCGTCATGTTGTCTTCTGGTCCCAAACCAGGCAGAAAGGCTGATCACACCCGGGAGAATTTTTTCATTGACAGCCTCCCGTTGGAGGAGCCATGTTTGCGAAAATAACCCGCAGCCAGGAGGAACATAATACATGACCGTGCCGCCCACCGAAAAACCGGATATGTACCTGCGCAACCTGCAGCGCGAAACCGGACAGATCATTCTGCACACCGACGGGATTCTCTGTGCGACCACAGATGAACTTGTCAACAGCGGAGCGTTTAAACAGATCCTTTACTATTACCTCGATGAACTGGAAAAGCGCTCCGGGACGATCCTCAGGAGGCTGCCGCCTGTCACTGATCCCGGCGGCCGGGAGCGCCTTCTGACCCTGTTCCGGAATCTCGCGGGAACACAACTTGAGCATGCCGTGAAAATCATGCCCGACGGACACCGTTTTCTGGAAGACCGGAGAGCTCTGAACCTTCTCGTGGAGGGATTCTACGATTTCTGGCGCGCCTATGACCGATTCCTGATCTGCCACTCGGAGCAGGGGCCGCACAGCCACGACCAAAGACCATACCGGACATTCAACAGAACAGTGGAAAAACTCACTGATCTTGTGAGAGCCCTTTACAGGGACATCTGCGAGCATATAACAGGTGATCGCCTGCGCATCTACAGGCAGGTGTCCGCAGGATGCAATCTGGGAGTCATCGCCGTTCAGAAGGAGTGGGATCTTCCTTCCGAAAGCTGCTCCGTTCTCAAAGACATTCCATTCATAAGGCAGGTTCTCATCAATCCTCCTCTCATCCTGGATCCGCCGGAGAACAAGCGTACAGGAGAGTTTAAGCGGGTTGACACCAATCCGCTGGCGAATCTTCGCCTGGAGGCGGACCAATGGTTATGCTACCCGGCCCAGGTCGGTCCACAGGTGATCTTCATCTACTTCCACCAGCGCTTCATGGGATTGGGGTGCTCCCTGGCAAATCTGTTTGAACTGGCCACCGAGGAACAGATTGCCGCAGGACCCGATGCTGTCTACCTTTATGTCCGGCTATGGAGACCTGCCCACCGTCTTCTTCGATGATCAGCAGAACGACCTGCTTGTCGCCGCGGTGCCGGGAGAAGACCGGTTCGGCTACTTTGGATACCTGAAGAAGATGGCTCTGACTCTGCACAACATTCGGATCATGAAAGCGGGCCGGATGCCCTTCCACGGCGCCATGACACGCATCGTTCTTAGAAATGGAAGATCGGCGTGCCTTCTGGTAATTGGAGACACTGCCACAGGCAAGTCCGAAACCCTCGAAGCCTTGAGAACACTGTCAGCGACATGGCCATCATCGCTGATGACATGGGTTCGCTGAATGTGTCGGAGAACGGAAGGATTCTCGGATACGGCACTGAGATCGGGGCCTTCATCCGCCTGGACGATCTCGCCAGAGAATACGCCTTCGACCAGGTGGACCGTGCCATTATCATGAGCCCGCAAAAAGTGAACGCCCGGGTTATCGTGCCTGTCAGCTACATGGATGAGATTCTCGAGGGCCTTCCCCTGGATTACATCCTGTACGCCAACAATTACGAACAGGTGGACGACCTGCACCCTGTCATCGATCCCCTTCCCACTGCCGAGGATGCCCTTCGAGTATTCCGGGACGGCGCAGCCATGGCTAAGGGAACCACAACAGCTACCGGGCTTGTGCACAGCTACTTCGCGAACATTTTCGGTCCGCCTCAGTACAGGGATCTCCATGAGGAACTGGCCGTGGAGACATTTCATGCCGCCTACGCAGCAGGAGTTTTTATGGGGCAGATACGGACAAGACTCGGGGT
>QIEJ01000057.1 GCA_003228585.1 Pseudomonadota bacterium | reverse complement strand
CACACCCGTTCCCTCCGGTCACCCTGTGAAACCCCGCCTGCCCTGAGCCTGTCGAAGGGTGGAGCAGCCTCCAAATGGCTGCGCTGTGGTTCAAGCTCCTATCATTTTGTGTAATACCCAAAATGAGATACGCATTATTGGGAAGACCCACTATTTTTTTCCGGCTTTTATGATGGGGCGAACGGGGGAGGGGGAGGAGAAAAGACTGAAGCTATCTGTAGTGCTAATTGTCAATGCTATTGACAATTAGCACTACAGGGTGTTATTGACTGTTCATGATTCAACGCGACATTGAAAAGACCGTGCTTCGGTATGCTGAACAATATCCGGTTGTCACTATCACCGGCCCAAGGCAGTCGGGAAAGACCACTCTGTGCAGGATGGCGTTTCCGGAAAAGCCGTATTCCTCCCTGGAGAGCCCGGACGAGCGTGATTTTGCCTCCAGGGACCCCAGGGGGTTCCTGTCGCGATTTCCCGAGGGAGCAGTGCTCGATGAGATTCAGCGCTCTCCCGACCTGCTTTCCTACATCCAGGGGATAGTCGACGAGGCAAAGATTCCGGGGCAGTTCATTATCACCGGGAGTCAGAATTTCGAACTGCTCGACACCGTGAGCCAATCCCTGGCAGGCAGGACAGCCATCGTTAAGCTCCTGCCTTTTTCACTCTCGGAGATACGCAAATTCAAGTCGCCGCTGCCGTCCATGGATGAGACCATCTATTCTGGTTCCTATCCGCGAATTTACGACCAGGAACTCGACCCCACGGAGGCACTGTCCTTTTATTTCAGCACCTATGTGGAAAGGGATCTGCGCCTTCTTATCAACGTCAGGGATCTGACGCGATTTGAAAACTTTCTGAAACTCTGCGCCACACGGTGCGGACAACTGATCAATCTATCCTCCCTGGGAAATGATTGCGGCGTGAATCACAATACCATCAAGAACTGGCTATCCATCCTGGAGGCGAGTTTCCTCATCAAGCTGCTGCCCCCTTTTCATCGCAACCTTGGTAAAAGGCTCATCAAGACCCCAAAGCTGTATTTCGTCGATTCGGGCCTGGCGGCCTATCTGCTTGGTATTCAGAAAGTGGAACATGTCGCGGCCCATCCTATGCGTGGGGCTCTGTTCGAGAACCTGGTTGTTTCTGAACTGATGAAGAACAGGTTCAACCGGGGCAAGGTGGACAACCTGTACTTCCTTCGAGACCGGAAGGGGAACGAGGTGGACGTTCTCCTGGACTACGGTCCTTACATCGATCTGGTGGAGATCAAATCCGGTCAAACCCTTACCGGAGATTTTTTCACCGGGATCGAACATTTCAGAAAACTCTACGGGGAAACGAGAAACTGTTATCTTATTTACGGAGGGAACCAGTCCAGAACACAGGAAAATGTTGACGCCGTACCGTGGAAAAACATCCCTGAACTGGACATTGAATGATCAACCAGAGAGGGGACATGACTCGGAAACTGGGGCACTACACCATCATCGAGGAGATCGGGCGCGGAGGCATGGCCATCGTGTACCGGGCTGTCCAGGAGTCCCTCAACAGGAATGTAGCCATCAAGGAGCTGGATCTCGTGAGGTTCCGGTCCGAGCCCAACGCACTTGAAAGATTCCGACTCGAGGCCCGTGCGGCTGCCGCCCTGAAGCACCCCAATATCGTCACCATCTACGACCTCTGGGAAGAGAACGACAAGGCGTTTATCGCCATGGAGTTCGTTGACGGCGCTGTACTCAAGGAGGTCCTTGGAAACCTTGGCCGCCTGGACCCGGTTGAAGCGTCCCTAATCGTCATGGAGGTCTGTGAGGCCCTCTCTTTTGCCCATTCAAACGGCATGATCCACCGGGACGTCAAGCCCGCCAATATAATTCTTTCCCGCAACGGGGAAGTGAAGCTCATGGACTTCGGGATCGTCTCGGTTTCCGATGCCGGGGAGCTGACAGTAACGGGTCAGATCCTCGGGTCGCCGGCCTACATGGCCCCTGAACAGATCGCCGATGAGCCTCTTGGACCGGCGGCGGATATGTTCAGTCTCGGAGCCATGTTTTACGAAGCCCTTATCGGAGAAAAACCCTTTACAGGGGCAAATCACGTCGCCCTCATCCAGAACGTCCTTCACGGTGATCCTCCATCTCCCGGGGAACTCGCTCCCCATATCCCGGATGCGATCTCGCAGATCGTCCTCAAGTGCCTTAAAAAACGGCCCGAGGCCCGCTACAGTTCCATGGAAGAGCTGTCAACAATCCTGGAGATGTCTTTACC
>QIEJ01000224.1 GCA_003228585.1 Pseudomonadota bacterium | reverse complement strand
CACGGGGAAATGCGGTTGTCATTGCGAACTGACTGGTTTGTGAAGCAATCCCGGTGATATTAGACTGTCTCAGTCGCTTTGCTCCTTGAGATTGCTGCGTTGGCCACAGAACTAGGGCCTTCCTCGCAATGACTGCGCTTTTTTTTGGAATTTTGAATCTGGAACCTGGAATAAGTTCTGATTCCTGACTACTGGATACTGATTGCTGATATGACAAATCGACCATATACAACAATGTTAGTTGCAGTGAGCCTCGACGGGAAGATCTCCCCGCGCCGCAGCCCGGGACAGCCCAACCCGGTGGGTCCCGGTCTCATCGGCGATGACATCATGGCGCTGCATAACTCGAAGCGGGCCGATGCGGACGGGATCATGGTGGGGCTCAACTGCATCCTGCTCGATGACTCCCGTCTCTCCCTGAGGGAGGGGGAGGGCGAAAACCCGACACGGATCGTCCTCGACGGCCTGGCCCAAATGCCCCCGGCGGCCCGGGTTCTCACCCCTGACGCACCGACCATCGTGATCGTCAGCAATGACGCTCCGCCGGACAGGGTTCAGACGTTCAGAGACCTGGGAGCGGGTATCATCTGCAGCGGACAGGGAAGGTATGTTGACCTGACGCCGGCAATGGCTGAACTGCGGGAACGTTTCGGCATCAGGAAACTGCTGGTAGAGGGAGGAGGGACCGTTCACAGGTCCATGATCGCCGAGGGACTGTACGATGAGATCCACCTCATCATCTGTCCCTTTGTCATTGGAGGATCCAGATCCATCACCCCTGTGGGGAGAGCCGCCTTCTGGCCAAAGGGAAAAGTACCCGAGTACAATCTCACAGAGGCCGATGTTATGGGAGACTATCTGTATTTAATCTACAGGCCAAAAAAACCGGTAAATTAACCTGGAGGAGTAAAGAGACATGGGAGAAAAAGAGAGTCGTTGGAGGGATTTCGGCGCCATCGTCGTCCGACTGACGAATGGTGAAAATATCACACGGGAAGAGGCCAAAGAATGCTGGCGCCAGATCTGTGAGGAGGAGCAGAGCGACCTGCAGCAGGGGGGGTTCATGGGGGCTCTTCAGGCCAAGGGCGCCACACCCGAAGAGGTGGCCGGTACGTTCGAAGCCCTGTATGAGTACGACACCATCAAGGTGCAAGTGGACACTCCGGAACCGCTTATCGACAACTGCGGAACCGGGGCCGACACACTCAAGACACTGAACATCAGCTCCGGAGCGGCCATAATCGGGGCTTCGCTTGGCCTGTATGTTGTCCGGCACGCTGCCCGGGCAATCTCGTCAAACTGCGGTGCCGTGGACGTGGTCGAGGCCTTCGGTGTCAACGTGGAATCCGCACCGTTGAGAAAGCCGGCATCTGCGTGTGGAACGCTTTTCTCGGGTCGGTCCACCCCAAGACACTGGCCAGGGTTCTTTCCCAGATCCGCTTCGGATCGGCCATCAACCTTGTGGGGCCTCTGCTCAATCCCACAATGCCTGAGTACAAGGTCATGGGGGTTCCCAACCGGGAGATGATAGACATTGAGATCAGGACCCTGAAAGAGCTTGGGTTCAAGAGAGCTTTTGTCATGCACGGTCTCGATGAAAATTCAGATAAAGGTATGGACGAGGTGTCCACCCTGGGAGTTACGCACGTTGCGGAACTGAGGGAGAACGGGTCCATCGAGAACTACGAAATTACACCAGAGGACTTCGGCATCAAAAGGGGAGCTTTCGAAGAGGTGGCCTCGAGCAGGGACATTCAGAAGGACGCCGTTGCGCTTCTTAAGGTGCTGGCGGGCAGGGACACCGGACCGAGGGCCGACATCGTCTGTCTGAACGCCGCGCCGCTGCTTTACGTCATGGGCAAGGCGAAGGATCTCACCCAGGGGTTGGAAATGGCCCGGCAGGCAACCGCAGAAGGCAAGCCGGTTGAAAAGCTCAGGGACTGGGTCACCTGGCAGAACGAAAAACCAGAGGACGGTATTCCGACTCTGGAGAAGATGCTGGCACAGGTCTGATCGGTCAGCTGCATGGAGATCAGGCATTCCTCCTGCTACTTCTGCTCCAGCCGGGGCTGCGCCGTAAAGGTATACGTAGAGGCTGACCGGGTCCGGCGAGTAACCGTGGACACGGATGCCCCCATAGTCCCGGGGGCGTATTGTCCCCGGCCGGCCCTCGCTGCCGAGTACCAGGACCACCCCTTCCGTTTAACTTATCCGCAAAAACGAGTCGGTGAACGCGGGGAAAACCGGTGGGAGCAGATTTCCTGGGAACAGGCCCTGGACGAGATCGCGGCCGCGCTTTCAGACATCCGTGAACAACACGGCGCCGAGGCCCTGGCCACCAGTTCAGGTACCGGCAGAGGCGGGTGGGATTTCGCCAGGACCCGGTTCATGAACCTGTTCGGCAGTCCCAACCGGTTTGGAGCCGTGACCATCTGTTACGGGCCGCGCAGCATGGTGTGGCTGTCCACCTTCGGTGGGGCCATCGTCCCGGACCAGCAGCCGGGAAAGACCCGTCTGGTGACCATGTGGGGAAGAAACCCCCACGAAGGCGGGCCGTCATCCTGGCACAGTTTCCAGAAGGCCAAAGAGGCCGGCATCAAGACCATGGTGGTCGATCCGCGTCTCACGGAACCGGCCCGTCAGG
>QIEJ01000075.1 GCA_003228585.1 Pseudomonadota bacterium | reverse complement strand
GCAGCGACAGCGAGTAAAACGACCGCCGGCACGAAGTAGGCGGAGATCGTGTCCGCCAGCGCCTGGATCGGCGCCTTGGAACCCTGGGCGTGCTCAATCAGTTTGATGATCTGGGCAAGGGCCGTGTCCTTGCCCACCCTGGTTGCCTTGAAGCGGAAGGAGCCGGTCTTGTTGATGGTCGCGCCGACCACCTCATCGCCTACTGTTTTCTCAACCGGGATGCTCTCACCGGTGAGCATGGACTCGTCAACAGCCGAATACCCTTCAACGATGATCCCGTCCACAGGGATCTTCTGTCCTGGTTTCACCAGCACCTCATCACCTGTGCGCACATCCTCAACCCGAATTTCTATTTCCTTGCCATTTCTGATGACCAGGGCTGTTTTCGCCTGCAGGCCCATCAGGGATTTGATGGCTTCGGAGGTTTTCCCTTTCGCTATGGCTTCGAGCCACTTGCCCAGCAGGATGAAAACGATGAGAAGCCCCGCGACTTCGAAATACAGGTTCTCTGTGGAATATCCTGCCTTCCCGGCCCAGATCGCTATCAACACCGCTGTGCTGTAGAGCCAGGCGGCACCGGTTCCCAATGCCACCAGGGTGTCCATGGTAGCCATGCGGGTTTTGATAACAGCGAGAAGGCCCCGCGTGTAGAACTGGTAGTTTATGAACAGTATCGGAGTTGCCAGCAGGAACTGGAGGAGAGCCTCCCATTTGTCAGGAATATGAGGTACCGGGAGACCGACAAGAGGCCCCATAGTCAACAACACCAGCGGGATCCCCAGGATAGTCGAGAAGATAAATTTGAATTGAAGCGATTTTATCTCTCTTTCTCTCGCTTCCTTCTCCTGGTCCAGTACGGCTTCAGTGTCTTCAATGGGGGTGTATCCTGCATCCCGGATGGTCTGAAATATTTCTTCCCGGCTGATAACGGAAGGATCAAAGCTTATTCTGGCTTTTTCGTTGATGAACAATTCCTTGGAAGTGATGCCCTGCAACCGGTTCAGGGCCCCGTCCACCGTTCCCAGGCAGTGGGGATTGTCCATACCCACGACCTTCAGATCCAGCTGCCCTTCCTGTGTCTCCCTGACGTGGGGGGTGTAACCGGCATCTCTGATGGCTTTCTCCATATCGGGGTAGGTGACGCTGTCCGGATCGAACCGAACGTTGACGGATTCCGCCGCGAAGTTCACATCTGCCCTGGACACGCCGTCCAGTTTATTCAGTGCTTTTTCAATGGTTGAGGCGCACGAGGCGCAGTGCATGCCGGTGATGCCGATGGTAGCGTTTTCCTGTGGAACCTCCCTGATGTGGGGTGTATAGCCGGCGTCCCTGACGCCCTTCTCGATGTCGGATGTGGAGACCTTCGCCGGATCAAATTCCACTGATGCTGATTCTGACGCGAAATTAACATTGGCGCTTATTACTCCATCGAGCTTCTTCAGTGCCTTCTCCGTATTGGCCGCACAGGACGCGCAGTGCATCCCGGTGATCCCCATGGTGAGCTTCTGT
>QIEJ01000187.1 GCA_003228585.1 Pseudomonadota bacterium | reverse complement strand
AGAAACTGTTTGGGTGAGCTCAGATTTTGGATTTTAGATGTTGGATTTTGGATTGCCCAGGAAAGCGAAGCGAATGAGCAGAATAATGGCCATTGACTGGGGGGAGCGCCGTGTCGGAATCGCCATGAGCGACGAGAGCCGGACGATCGCCTCACCTCATTCGGTCCTTAAAAGATCCCACTCACTCAGAAAGGACATGGAAAAGATCTCCAGTCTTATAGAGGAGAGCGATGTCGGAATGGTGGTGGTGGGAATTCCCATGGAGATGAATGGAACCCTGGGGTTAGCGGCTGAGATGATCCTGAAGGTTGTGAAAAAGTTCCAGGACGAATTGGGTGTTCCAGTGAAAACCTGGGACGAGAGATTGAGCACGGCCGAGGCACTAAAGGTCCTCGTTGCCGGGGATGTTTCGCGAAGGAAACGCAAGGGTGTGGTAGACAGGGTTGCTGCCGCACTCTTTTTACAGACCTTTCTGGACAGCGGCGTGTGGAGAGAAAATTGAGGATCGGAAAACGGCGGAAAAAAAAGGGATATGTCCCCGTCCTTTTTACTGTTGGGGCTCTTTTCCTGTTGGTGGTAATTTTCAGGTTGTTCCTCTACTGGAACACTCCTGCCGAGGACCCGGGCAGGGAAGTAACTGTGGAGATCCATGGCGGTTCAACCTTCATTTCGGCAGCTCAGAAACTCAGGGATCAAGGGGTTATCCGCTCCATTAAGCCTTTTGTGCTTCTTGGCAAGATCAAGGGGCTTTCCAACAGTATACAGGCAGGTGAACTGCGGTTCCGAACCGATATGACACCGGTGGAGGTCCTGGACATCCTTTCCCGTGGGAAAGCGGTGGTCTACCCAGTGACATTGCCGGAGGGATTCACTGCTCGCCAGATAGCCAGGCTCCTTGCTGAGAAAGGCCTTGGAGACGAGATGAGAATTCTGTCCCTCACGGAAGATGTGCAATTCGCAAGGTCTCTGGGCATCCCTGCCGACAGGTTGGAGGGTTTTCTTTTCCCGGATACGTACTCCTGGCCAAAGGGAACCCCTGAGGAAGACCTGCTGCGCAGGATGGTGACCCGTTACCATGATGTCTTTGATAACAGCATGAAGGCCAGGGCCCGGGAGTTGGGGATGACCGAACTCGAGGTCGTGACCCTGGCCTCCATTGTCGAGCGGGAGACAGGGGACGATTCAGAGCGTGCCCTTGTGTCCGCTGTATTCCACAATCGCCTGGCTAAAGGGTACCGTCTTCAGACCGATCCAGCGGTGATCTATGGGCTGAAGGATTTCGACGGTAATCTGACCAGGGCGCATCTGAGAAAAGACACCCCATACAACACCTACACACGCATGGGACTTCCCCCTGGTCCTATCGCCAATCCCGGAGCGGCCTCCCTCAAGGCGACCCTCTACCCGGAGGATTCCTCCTACCTTTATTTCGTCTCCAAAGGGGATGGAACACACATTTTCAGTAACACTCTGGTGGAGCACAATAAGGCCGTGAAGGCGTATCAGCTTG
>QIEJ01000136.1 GCA_003228585.1 Pseudomonadota bacterium | reverse complement strand
GGTTGCACGAGCACAATTCCCCCTCCGACCCCATATCCCCCCCACTTCATGTGAGCTTGCACCATATCCTTCGGGACACCGCCACTTTTTTCCTCAAACGGGAGGAATTGAGTGGTATAAATATAAAACCCGCATCAGTAAAAGGGTTCTATCATGAAATTCCTCCACACTGCCGACATACAATTAGGCCTTAAACTCCGCTTCGTTCCTGGTGAAAGTGGCGTTCGAGTGTCTCAACGGTTTGACACCTTGCGACACATCGCAGATGTTGCCAAAGAACACGGTGTGCAGGCGATAATCGTCGCTGGTGACTTCTTTGATGATAACAGCGTCGGCCCCGACACCATCCAACAGGCGGCGGACTCACTTCAAGCATTCTCGCCCATCCCCGTCCTGATACTCCCCGGCAACCACGATGCCGCTACGGAGCACTCGGCGTTAAAGAGGTTGAATGACCTCGAGTACGTCCACGTCCTGGTCGATCAGGAGCCTGTGGAGATCGAGGGAGCCCTCTTTTACCCGTGTCCATTGACCAAACGCCACGAAACAAGCGATCCCACCTCCTGGCTGCCTGAAAGAGATCCTGGTGATGACAGGGTCCGCATTGTTATCGCCCACGGTGGTGTGATCGAGTTCAGTGAGAGTTCCCAAAGCCCGAACCTGATCAATGCGGATGAGGTTCTCGCGAAGGGATTCGACTACCTGGCGCTCGGGGACTGGCACGGGATGTTCAAATTCCGTGACAAGGCCTGGTATCCCGGCACTCCAGAGGCTACTCATTGGACGGAAAAGGAGCCTGGCAACATCCTCCTTGTGGACATTCCATCCAGTGGTGAGGTTCCGAATATTGAGAAGATCTCTGTCGGACGAACCAGGTGGGTCGACCATGAGATCGTATTCAACCGGGATGAGGAAGTAGATGACCTGACCGGATGGTTTGAATCACTGGAAGAAAAGTCCTGGACTCTGGTCCAGTTGACCCTGTCGGGGCACCTGTCCCTCAAGGCCAGAGCCCGGCTTGACACCCTCCTGGAGGAGAACCGCGGCCGCCTGCTGTGCCTGCGCATTCGGGATGACAGCGTTGCTGCGGCCCCGACCGGGGAGGACCTCCGGGATCTTTCCCTGGAGGGGTTCGTGGGCACGGCTGTCGACTTGCTGAGGCAGGATGAGAATCAGGAATCCCAGGACGCCCTGCGCCTCCTGTACCGTTTCCAGATGGAAGCAGGGGGTGAATCGTGAGGATCACCCGGGTCGCCCTCCACCACTGGAAGGGGATCGAAGACTACGTACTGGAAGACATCGACCCGGGTCTCAACCTGGTCCTCGGAGACAACGAGACGGGCAAGACCCGCATAGCAGACGCCATCTGGTTCGGGCTCTTCGAATCGAGCAAGGGGAAATCAACCCACAAGGAAGCTCTCAGGAGTTGGGAGCAAACTGGGGAGCCAAAGGTTGAGATCGACTTGGAAACGGGGGGTAGCACCTACCATGTTGAAAAGACCTTCGGTCAAACCGGCCACAAGACGAAGCTGACAGGACCGGGATCAACATGGAATGATGAAGACGCAGAGGAGGAACTCGCTTCACTGCTCAGCATCGCTGCTCCGGGTTCCAGGCAGGTTAAGGACGATGAACTCGGCATGTGGCCGCAGGGGAGGAACCCCATAAATCATTGACCGAGGATGCCAAGACCCGTCTCCAGGACCTGCTCTCCGATTCCGTTGGAGAGGTGGCGGCCGGCAGGGTCGGTCAGAAGCTGATGGAGAAGGCTCTCGAGGAGAGAGGCAAATACTACACGGATACCGGACGGCCCAGGAACCCACTTACCGAAGCGGACTACCAGGTTGAAAGTTTGAAAGAACAACTGGATGAAGCCAGGCAGAACCGCCAACAGCTTGAGCAATCAGCTGAGGAGCTGCGCCGTGTCCGGGAAGATAGCGCGAGGAAAGCGTGTCCTTCAAACGAGTGCTGACCTGGAACAGGCAAAGAAGAAAGCCGATCAGGCACGAAGCCTGAAAAGCCGGATCCAGGTGCAAAAGATTGAAGCCACGGTACTGGAAAACAAGTTAAAGGCAACAGAAGCCGAGCTCAAAACCCGCAACGAACGTGAGGACTCCCTGAAAGCAGTTCAGCAGGACGCGGAGAACACACGCACGAATGAAATCGCTCCGAGGAAAAAAGAGCAAGACAGGCTCAACAAAGAGATCCAGACTGCCGAAACTGCCCTCAAGAAAGCGACGGATGCGAGGAGCAAAGCCAGAGAAATGGCCAGACGGGCTTCCGAACAGAAAAAGAGGAAGGATCTCGACGAACGCATCACCCAAATTGCCGATCGACTGAAAAAGATCAAGAGGTTCCAGAAGGGTATTCTGAAGGCCGCCGAGGAGATCGGGGCTATTCGCATCGACAAAAGGACGCTGGACACCCTTGGGGATCTTCAGATCCGGTTGAAATCGGCCCGGGACACCCTCCTGGGGGCTTCGACTACGATAA
>QIEJ01000060.1 GCA_003228585.1 Pseudomonadota bacterium | reverse complement strand
ACAGCCTTGATGCTTTTCGCATGCGCGGCAATCATCATATCCATCGCGCCGATCGGGGTGCCAGCAGCCTCCAATTCGGCGCGAATCACCCCGTACTGGTTGGCGGCTTCGGTATCCCAGTCCATCACATCCAAATGCCGTACAAAGTCCTCGATGATAGGACGGTTAACCCGCTTGGAGCTGGAACGTTCGACACCGTAAATCAGCTCGGCATAGGTGACGACAGAAACGCACAACTGTTCCATAGCGAGTTTCTGGAAGCGCTGACGCACACTCTCTGGGTGTTCCTTGATGATGTAGCTGCACATATCCGTATCCAGCATGTAGAGTTTCATCCAAACAGCTCCCGCTTTTGCGGGGGCAGGTCAACACGCTCGGCCATGAAGTCTTCCGTCACGTGTGCCGGCGAGGCAAAGAAATCGTCCCAGGACTCTGGCTTTTCGGACAGGATCACGCGGTTCCCTTCTTTGCGAATGAAGACTTCCTTGCCTTCAAAGCGGAAGGCTTTGGGTAATCGCACGGCTTGGCTCCGGCCGGTGGTAAAGAGTTTGGCGGTCTGGGTCATGGTTCTACTCCGGATTAAATGATATGTACCAGAGTATATATCAGTAATTGATAGCTATCAAGAGATGTGTGCATGGTGCAATACCGTTCCCAATAAACGCACCCCACTCACGGCTAAATAAGTCCATTGAGGGCGATCTGGTGGAAATTTGTCGGGGGTTAAAAATCAGAAATTATGATTATTATCACGCATATGAACAAAGAGGCTTGGCTGCGAACCAGGCGGTCGGGGGTTCGAATCCTTCCGGTCCTCATAACTTACACCGGCCGCCCGTAATCGACGGCCAAATGTGTGACAGGACCCATCCGCACTCATGATCTGCCCCAAAAACATCGCCAGTGTCAGCGTCGGAGGAAACTGGTGTTCCCGGTGCTCCGGCAGCTGTGCCTCAACCGTTTCCAGCATCCGCGGGTCGGTGAGCCGATTGAAAAAATGGTTGGCATCGACTTTTTGAGCACGTTTGGCAAGGTGACGTTGTTGTTGGGCAGATCGACAGTTAAAGTTGTAACCCATGAAGGTTGGCCTCGGGGTGGGTGGGGTGGATGTCTGGTAACAAACATCTTAACCAATCCCAAGCCAACCCTCTTCTTCGCTTTCAATAAATTGGCGCATCGTGCTCGTATCGCTGGGGCTTAACTTAGTGCCATTCATTTATGGATTGGAAAATACTGGTGCCGATCGGGCGCAGCCCCGTTATTTGACGCCGGCGTAAAGGTCCGGGGTTCGGAAAAAAGCATTTATCTCTTCTATACTTGGTGTATGTCGTAATCGTGTCGACCCCCGCCGGGGAAGGCGCCTGTTCAGTGCAAACCACAGGAGACCGACTATGTCTGAATCACTTTTTGACCGTATCGGCGGCGAAGCCGCTGTCAATGCCGCTGTCGACGTGTTCTACCGTAAGGTGCTGGCGGATGATCGTATTAACCAGTTTTTTGAGGGTGTGGATATGGACAAGCAGGCCGCCAAACAAAAGGCCTTTTTAACCATGGCCTTCGGTGGTCCCCACAGCTACACCGGCGAGGACATGCGCAAGGCCCATGCTCCCCTGGTGAAGCGTGGTCTCAACGACAGTCACTTCGATGCCGTGATGGAGAACCTGGGCGCGAGCCTGAAAGAACTGAACGTGCCTGATGACTTGATCGGCGAAGCTGCCGCCATCGCCGAGAGCACCCGCAACGACGTGCTGGGTCGTTAGACGGCTCACTAAACAAAAACCTCGCAGCTTGCTGCGGGGTTTTTTTTGTTGTCAGGTTGAGTGAGAACAGATGCCAAAGATAATCTTTGAAGGCAAGGAATACCTGGCCGAGGCCGGTGAGACGGTGCTGGATTGCCTGATTCGCGAGGGGGCAGAGGTCGAATACTCCTGCCAGGCCGGTGTCTGCCAGACCTGCATGCTGAAGGCCGTGAGCGGTGACCCGGGTCCGGACTCCCAGCCCGATCTAAAGGATGCGCTGAAAGCCCAGCATTATTTCCTGGCCTGTAGCTGTGTCCCCGAGGGTGATCTGGAGCTTGTGCGGCCGGGCGACGCGCTGATGCACGTGACCACCGTGGTGCAGTCCCTGGACGAATTGAACCCGGAGGTGATGCGCCTGCGCCTGGC
>QIEJ01000133.1 GCA_003228585.1 Pseudomonadota bacterium | reverse complement strand
TCCCCGCGTCCCCGCTTCTTCAGGGCGGTTTTCAGATCCCCCATAGCCGCTTCAAAATCCTTTTCGAAGGAGGCCGGGTTCCTGTTGGTGGTGCCCGCAATGAGCACAGCGGTGTTCTCGGGATCCGAATCGATCCTGATCCACACCCGCCTGTGGGCCACGAAAAAGGCGATATACAAGCCTATCATCATGACAGTGCAGGCGATCCAGATCATGGGGACACCGGGGTCCCAGGCGACCTGCAGGCCGGTGTATTCCCGGATATCCGTATCGCTGATGCGGAAATACACTGGGCCGCCCCGCAGTTTATCCCGGTCCGGAGCCGACCTGGTCAGGAGGAAGTCACGCCTTTCACTGCCTTGAAACTGGGACATCACCACCGCCGGCTGGCCTCCCATATAGGATGGGTATATCTCTTTGATACCATAGGTGGATGGGTCACCCAAAACGTTGAAACCGCGTCCTGCAGGCACTGTCACCGAGGGTGCAGCCACCTTGCCCGATGGGTCCAGGACATCGAAGGTTACTGTCGAGCTCTGGTCGACACCGTAGCTGGACTGGTAAAAATATATCCCGTCAATAATGAGTGGATGGTTGACCTCGATCCGTTTTCTCTGCACTTCCTTACCGTCCCTGATGACGACCAGGTCGCTGTAATAATCCTTGGGCTGCTGTGTGCCGGGATAGTAGATAACCTGGAAATCATCGTTCCTGACGGAGAACGGGAGTTGAATCACAGCATTTTTTCCTCTCAGAGGTACACGGTCAATGGTCTGTCCCTCGACGATACCTACGAAACCTTTGAATCCAACGATGCCGCCATAAACGGCCCCAACGGCCAGGAGAAGGATGCTGAGATGGACAACATAGGCACCCATCCTGCCATACCCGCCTTTACTGACATACAGGGTCACGGACTCTGAATCCCGGTCCTCCCTGAACTTGCCGAAGTGTTTGATCAGGATATCCCCTGCCTTCTCGACGGCCTCATCGGGCATTACGCCGCGCCGCACGGATCCGCGCTGCTTCATCCGGCGGAAAAGACCATCGTCCAGAAGGGTCGGTGATCGGGTCATAAGCTGCCATGCCCGGGGGATGCGCCTGATGGAACAAAGAGTGATATTCAACATCAACAGGACAAGGAGGGACAGGAACCACCACGACCGGTACATGTCGTCCAGGGCCAGGAACTGGAAGAATTTGAAAAAACCGGGCCCGTACTCGCTCAGGTACTGCTCCGGCTGGCCCTTCTGAAGCACAACTGTTCCAATTATGGACGTCGCCGCCAGTGCGATCAGCAAAAATATGGCGAGGGTAACCGATGCCAGGAAATCGTGGATAGATGTCAGCAGTGATTTCTTTTCAGCTTTTTTTCGGGGTTTTTCCCTGGTTGTTCCGGTACTTCCGGTGGATCGGTTTTCTGCGGTCATATGGCCTTCTCAGGGGGGGGAAGCATGGACCGCCCCCACAGCAACCTCAAAGGTTGTGACTGGAACTGGTTATTTCACGTGGCAATCAGAGCATTTGGTCGGCCCCTTGGCCTTATCCTTGTGACATCCCTTGCACAGAATATGGAAGGGATTCACAGTTGATTTGGTGCTTGTCGGGTCGTTGGCGGCGGGATCCTTGCCGTGACAATCAAAGCAGCCCTTGTCGATGGAATCCTTGTTTTCGGCCTTGTGATGGCACTTCAGGCAATCGATGGAATCGGCGTGCTTGGCGTGGTCAAAAGGAACACCGGGCTTCTTGTCGGCGACCTTATCGATGGTGATCTGCGTCGGCGGATCACCGGCGACAGCCATGGTCGCGGCAAAGGCAATTGCCATCATAAGGGCCACCAGTACTACAGAAATTTTCCTGCTCATGTGTTCACCTCCTCGATATCTGGATTGTCGGCTTGTTCTAAAGGCTCTTTAACTCGGGTCTAATAACACAGCGATAAGGAGGGTGTCAATGTGAATCGAAGTTCAAGCTCCGGGCTTCGTAGTTCAAGGTTCAAGAGAAAACGGTTGTCATTGCGAGGAACGTCGAGGCGGCCGAGAGTGACGAAGCAATCCCATGGAGCGAAAGCGACTGCGGCAGTCTCGTCCTGCTGAGATCGCTTCGCCCTCACGCCAAGGGCGTGATTCAGCTCGCGATGACTGCGGTTGTGGATCCAAAATCCAAAATAAAACTATTGTCACTACACTTCGCACCGCAGTTCCCGGGAAACACAACGTAAAGAGACGTTCGGAGCAAAGAGGAACCCTTCGACGCGACAAGCTGCTTGCCGCGTCATAGTCAGCCCATGGGACTGACGACGACGGGCGGTTACAGTTTTCCCCGGGATTGCTTCATCACGCCGACGGCGTGATTCGCAATGACTACGCATTTCGCCGCGTCACCGTGTCTCCGTGTCTGCCCTTCCCCCTC
>QIEJ01000113.1 GCA_003228585.1 Pseudomonadota bacterium | reverse complement strand
GTGAATTTCAGTTCCAGGCGATATGCTCGCCTCAAATGATCAGGGATCTGACTGTGAGAGCCACAAAAGCCCCGGGGAACAGCCAGCGGGACCAGGTGTCTAAACTCCTGGCAAGGTAAAGCCTGCCGGATCTGGCAAGGCTCGAAGTGATCATGACCTCCAGAAGGCTGGCAAAAACCAGGAATGTGGCACCGAGGATGAAATAATCCAGACGGGTCATGTAGGAGATCCTGGGCAAATCAGTGCCCACAGCGAACCGGTAGGCGATGAGAGTCAACATCGCCGTGACAGCCACGCTGACCTGTGTGCCTGACTGCTCGGGATCGATCCAGAAAACCACCCATGACATGGCCACAATGAGTATCAGGGGGATGATGACCTTGGCGACAAAGTATCCGTACAGCCTTGTGCCCTCGAAGGTCAAGGCGAAGGCGGGCCGCCTTATCCCGGGCACGGGTTCAAGGGTGTAAGGTGCCTGTTCCCAGTTCCCGACCTTCCAGTCAGCCACCGACAAGTGCTCGGCAATGCCCCCGGTGGTCTGGCCGGGTACGTCCTGTGCCTGTAGAGCGACCAGGGCCACCTCCTCGGGACTGTAGCCTATGGAAATGAGCTGGATGGAAAAATCCTGCTTGTCGAAGGGAAAGTCGTTGAGCGTGAGGGGCTGCGAAAAGGAACCCCACACTCTCTGTCGATAGGTAACCTGGCCCTGTCCGGTGACTGTCACCACCTCGGGCATGGTGCTCTGCAGCCTCTGCTGGTTGACGATCTGGATCCTGGGATTCCAGACTTTTTCCAGAGGCATGGATTGCAGATCCGGGCCTCCGTTGGCCAATCGTGGATCCTTCCACTTATACATGTAAAAAACGTTGGCGATGAAGCTCTGACCCGAGGTGCTGATCTCATCCACATCGGAAACATAGATGCCGACGGCAACCCTGGTTGGCGTTCCCTCCGGGTCGGGTCGATTCGTATCGGAAAGCGCCACACGTCCCATAAGCAGCATGGAAGCCAGGGCAAGAGGAACGGCTACGATCACAGAACTCATATGTTTTTTGCCCACAGTTCACACCTTCCTTTCCCGTCCACGGAAGCAGGGTGGCCTTCATAAAAGTTGCTGCTGCATGTTACAGTATGCCATACTGCCTGGGCGGTGACAATTTTACTCTGACATCATCTTCACGTTTGAAAAACCATGAAAATACGGACCAGGCAGCTCTGCCATGGCGACATTCTCACTTTCTGGTCTGGACCTGCGGGCTGCTCATCCTGTCGGCCCTCGCAGTCAATGAGGTCCATTCACAGGCTCTCGAACCCAGGGCCTACACAAACATCCCGGTGGGCTTGAACTTCCTCATCGCGGGTTATATCTACTCGGAGGGCAGCATCCTGTCCGATCCATCGGTTTCGTTGGAGAACGCTTCCATTCAGGTCCACGGTCCTGTCCTCGCCTACGCCAGGGGGCTTGATCTTTTGGGAAGATCAGGCAAGTTCGACATGATCCTGCCCTATGGCTGCGCATCAGGCTCCGCCGAGTTTGAGGGGCAGCCCAGATCACGCGATATCTGCGGAATGGCCGACCCCGGTTTCCGGTTGTCAATGAACCTCGCCGGAGCGCCGGCCCTTTCGTTGAAGGAGTTTGCCGGCTACCAGCAGAACTTTATCCTCGGGGTCAGTTTACAGGTGGCCCCGCCCCTCGGTCAGTACGATCCTGACAAACTTGTAAACCTCGGCACCAACCGCTGGTATATCAACCCGGAAATCGGGATCTCCAAAGCGGTTGGTCCAATGACCCTGGAATTAGCCTCCGGTGTCACCTTTTACACCGAAAACAATGACTTTCTCGGAGGGCAGAAAAAAAAGCAGGACCCCATCTACGATGTTCAGGGCCATCTAATCTATAATTTCAGCCACACTGTATGGGGGGCGCTGGATGGCACATATTACAGAGGTGGAGCAACTACCATAGATGGAATCAAAAGCGCCGATCTCCAGGAGAACACGCGTTTCGGGGCAACCTTCGCTGTGTCCCTTAACCGGTATCACTCCATAAAAATGTACGGGAGCTCCGGAGTGGTGACGCGCACCGGCAGCGACTTCGACACGGTGGGGCTCGCCTGGCAGTATCGTTGGGGAGCGGGGCTTTAATGGTACTCTGACACCTCGTTTCCTCGCTTTGACAAACTCACGTCACGCCGCTGCGTGATCAGGGTTTCCCGACACGCTGCCAGTAGCGGTGGGCAGAGGTAAGTGGATTTTCAGAGAAAAGGAATAATATGCAATTGGAGGTTGGATTAATGAGCTCGGTTACCCGAAAATTTCACGGGTTCAATTGTTTTTCGTTATTGCTTTGTCTGATGCTGGTAATTCCGCTTGCCGCATCTGTTCGGGCTGTTCAGGCGGTGGATCAGGAGAACACGGAAAAGGCAAAGGACGCGGAAACAACTGAGCCGGGAAAACCGAAACCCCTCGGGCCGGTGGACGAATATGACCGGGGGGTTCCGCGCACCGCTGTCGTGGGATTTTTCAAGTATTCCCGCGACGGAAATTTTAAGCAGGCCGCCAACTACCTGGACATGCGCAACCTTCCAGGGTGGATGAGCAATATTGATGGATCGGAACTGGCCTTCCAGCTCAAGATCGTCCTGGACCGGGCCCTCTGGGTTGATCTCAACGAGGTCAGCAATAACCCGGCCGGCTATCAGGAGGACGGCCTGCGATCATACCGTGACAGCATTGGCCGCATAAAGACCAGGGACAAGACAGTCGACATTCTCCTTCAGCATG
>QIEJ01000273.1 GCA_003228585.1 Pseudomonadota bacterium | reverse complement strand
AGGGAACGGGCAAGGTGCTCGGTGAGGTCAACTACGCTCAGCTTCGAAGCGGAAGTTTCAAGTTCAATGGAAGGGAGGTCTCAACGACCCCGCTCTCCAGCTACTCCATGGGGCTCGAGATCGCCCGTGAGTTGAAGACCTGGATCCTGGAGGAGGGCTTTACGCTCGGTGTCCCCCAGATCGCTCTGCCCGGCGCGCGGTGATCACAACAGGTTTTGCCCAGAGAGAGTACCGGAAGGATGCCGCTCCAGAGGGACTGGTGTCCTTCCGGGTTACCATCGAGCAGACGGATCTCTGGATTGCTGCCCAGATGGATCTTACCGGGAGAGCTTGCGAATCGGTTCGCAGGCACCGGTCGATTCTTGAAGAGTACATTTCAGGAAATCCGGACTTTTCCGGATCCCTGAAACCTCTTGACGCGGATGCCGAAGTGGATGGTCTTGTAATGGAAATGATCGTTGCCGGCAAACAGGTGGGTATCGGCCCCATGTCGGCGGTGGCCGGGGCCATTGCCGAGGCAGTGGCGAAAGACCTCTCGCCGGAATCCCCAACGGTGATTGTGGAAAACGGGGGTGACCTGTACCTCCTGGGGAATGAGAGCCGGAAAGTCAGCATCTGGTCCGGCGGATCGACCCTGACCGGCCGTATCGGCATCGTGGTCCATCCCGGGGAAGGTCTGGCCGTCTGCACCTCATCAGGCACAGTGGGCCCCTCCCTGAGCTTCGGTAACGCGGACGCGGCAACCGTGTTGTCCGCGTCAGGGGCTCTGGCGGATGCCGCCGCCACCGATCTGGGCAACCGGGTCAAGTCAAAGGAAGATATCGAACCGGCCCTGGAAGCTGTATTAGGTGTCGAAGGCGTCCTCGGCGCGGTGGTTGTCGTCGGCGACGCAATGGGAGCGGCCGGGGATGTGGAATTAATACAGATCTAAATTAGGAAGGAAAAGGTTAAAAGCAGGAAATATAATTAGAAGGTTTTTTCAGGGACTTATCGGCGGCCGTAGGAGGAAAAAATGGAAAAGACAGTAATCCTCAAATTCACGAAAGAAACATGGGACAAGCCGGTAATCCACGGCCTGTCCAGGAACTGTGAGCTCGTGTTCAGCATACTCGAAGCCCGGGTCTTTCCACGCAAAGAGGCCTACGCGATCATGAGCCTCGAAGGCGCTGAGGAAGAATTCAGCAAGGCCATGGATTATCTGAAAGAGTGCAAGGTCGTTATTCAGGAAGTACCTGACCACATCAAACGGGACGACGACAGCTGCGTCAGCTGCGGCACCTGCACGGCTGTCTGCCCCACGGATGCTCTGTTTACGGAAGGCCCGGAGCTGTACGTCACTCTCGACCCGGAAAAGTGCATAGCGTGCGGTAACTGCGTACAGGTCTGTACCGTGAAATGCATCGAGCTTTTAGTGATTTAGGATCATCCCAGAAATGAGTATCTGACTTTGAAGCCTGTTTTCTCACGTCGGCTCGTCGCAGAAGCTGATTTACCACAGTGTGACCATTAAAAGGTCACTCCACAGGGTTTCACGGGGTAATATCAAGATCCAGGGTTTCACGGGGTAATATCAAGATCATTAACTGGTAGAAATTTATAGATTCTGTCTCACGCCCGTTCCCTCCGGTCACTCAAGCCGCAAAGGACGCCAAGGAGTTCATGAAAAAAGCTCCTCCTCACCGAAGCTGATTGAGCTTTGCCGGTCGGGAGTCGCAATGCTCAGCCAGCTGATTTCGGGGAAATCTCTCTCCTCATGGGAGAGATCAGGTGAGGAGGATATGTCATCCTGTGAAACCCCGCCTGCCCTGAGCCTGTCGAAGGGTGGAGCAGCCTCCAAATGGCTGCGCTGTGGTTCAAGCTCTTATCATTTAACATAGGCTAAACTGCCGGCCCGAAGGCCATTGGCAACAGCCAGTAACTCACTCACCTCATGCACAAGCACAGCCATGGCTACGCTGATAAAGCCTCCAACACCTGCGGGAATCA
>QIEJ01000097.1 GCA_003228585.1 Pseudomonadota bacterium | reverse complement strand
CCTCGCCTGGGAAGGTGACCTCGACAAACCGGGATTGCCGCGTCGTCACGCCGTTCACGCCATGGGCGTGATGACTCCTCGCAATGACGGCGCTTCGCACCCCAGTTCTCGGGCAGCACAATGTCAAGAGACGTTAGGAGCCCTTCGACGCGCTCCGCTTGCTCAGGACAGGCAAAGAGGAACCCTTCAGATTTAGAGCAAAAGGGGTTTTCCGGGTTAAACGCGACTTGTCCACCATAGCCGCCTTGGCGAAGGTGGAAGTGAAGTCACGCCGATGGCGTGACGAAACCGAGCGGTTAAGCCCGGGAAACCCCTTTTTATAACGCTCCTCTTTTTTGAATTTCCACCCCCACCTCGGCTTGTCCCGCCGTAGCCTTGGCGTAGGCGGATCCTCCCTCCTTCGACAGGCTCAGGACCCAGAGCAACGTCGAGGGGCCCTCAAGGGGGAGGAAGATTAAGGAAAGTGGCCCACTTACAGCCTTGCTTTCCGGGTAAACGAGACTTCGACTGCGAACGGCTCCGCTCCAGGGCGAAATCAGCTTCGCCCTTCGCCCAAAGCTACAGTGGACAAGTCCCACACAGATTCCCACGCATATTACGTGAACCAGTTAACTTACATCTCCAACGATGCCTTTAATCCGCTCAATCAGCAGCGGTAGGCGGTCCTGACCAGCCTTATCCGGTGGCAAGTGTCCAGGTAGGGAGTCCATGAAGGACCTGGTAGAAAGGAATATTTTAAATCGTTCAGTAAAATACACCTGTAAATCACTGTCAGCACTTCTCACTTCATCGACGATTTCCCGCCTGCCATCAATCACCGCCACAATGTCCTCGATGTCATGGCTCCCCAGGAAATCACCCTCGCCCCGTCCATCGAAAGCTTCGATCTTGGTCGCCAAAAAGTACGGGGGTGATACCAGCCTAATCCTGTCACCAGAGGGCAAAGTTAAGGGCGTGGCGTTCTCAATTGCTGGACCGTACCATCTGTTTCCAAAGCCCAGGATATCCTCGTTTGTGGGCATCACATCCAGGATCAACTCTCCTGATCTCCACCGACAAAGGGGAGCGTCAGGGGTAGTATCCTCTCTGAAACCTCTCCTCCGCAGCTTTTCTCCAAGCTTGTGATAATCAAAGTAACTTGTCACTTCGACGATAACGTCGACGTCTAACGTGGTCCTGACAGGAGGAGCACCAGGATCGCTTAAAAGGAGACCAGTCGCGCACCCACCAAGAAAAACCATTTCATCAGCCAGCGAACCAAGGAGAGTTACAGCTTCTATTAAGTTTTCAAGGTTTGGATCTTTCCCTCTCATGGTAAATACTCCAACTTCTGTTCCAGTTCCCGGATGGCTATTTTTCTCTCTCTCGCACTTCCCCCCCTGAGAGCATCCACAATGACCAGAAGCTGATAAAGCTCCGGATCCTTCCTGGCAGCCATGGGGACTGACCTGTGGAGCGGGGAAAAGCCGATTCCTCTCTCTTCCCCTTCTGGATCCGGCCAGACTGGAATGGGTTCATTGGTTTGAGAAATTTGCTTGTTCAGGGGTGAGGCAGCGAAAACAGTTGGAAGCCCACGCGTCATGCCGCCGCGGTCCGGTACAAAAACATACTGGATCCCGTGAACGAGAAACTCTTGCAGGTTTTTACGGTTAGGGACGATATTGTCATCTTGTTTCCGAGCAAGATTGACCTTCAAAAGACGCTTCACCGCCGAATGGACCTCTGAAGGACTCATGCCCAGTTCATAGCTGATCTGATTATAGGTCCAATTTTTCTGACCGATTGCCACGAGCTTCATAGCAACCACAATGTCCTGGGGTTTGAGATTCACACCCTGCCTCCATTCTATATTCTTGATTCGCGAATATAGAATGTTATT
>QIEJ01000031.1 GCA_003228585.1 Pseudomonadota bacterium | reverse complement strand
ACGACTTGAAGGGTGTAGGCGACACCCACCGATATGAGGCCGCCGTAGAGGATGGGGATCGCCCCCAGGATGATGTTGCCCAGGATGACCGTTTCCACAGAAAATGCCGTCATCATGCTCAGGACCGAGCAGACGGCGAACTGGGTTGAGGCCAGAACCAGGGAATCGGTTTTCGGCGACAGCCAGCCGAGGAGAAGAACGTGCCCGGCCCAGAAGAAAGCGCTGATGAGAACGAGAAGGTCCCCCTTTGAAATAGTGAAATCCCCGGTTACGCTCAAAAGATAGAGGCCGGTAATGGCCAGAACCGCTCCGATCCAGGTGCCCGTGGAGGTTTTCTGCCCCCAGCGGCTGCCGATAATCGGGACGAGGATGACGTACATCCCTGTGATGAACCCGGCCTTGCCCGCGGTTGTGTAAACGATCCCCACCTGCTGAAAGGACGCTCCCAGAAAAAGAACAAGGCCGGCGAGAATGCTGGCGCCCAGAACGGTCCGGGGCTGAAGCGTTGGTTGCTCCTCACCGCCTGACCTTCGTTTTTTCCTGGTTACAATTATGAGGGGGAGGAGGGAAAGGCTGCCCAGGGGCCGTTGAAGGTGAAGGGCCCGACGTACTCCATTCCCACCCGCTGGGCCACAAAGGCAAATCCCCAGATAAGGGCTGTGAGCAGGAGCAGTGTGTCGGCCTTGAGGGTTCCTTTGTGCATGTCTCTTTTAAAAAGGTGTCAGGTTTCAGGGATCAGGTTTCAGGTGAAGCACGGTATAATTAATGCCTCATATAGGTTAATGCAAGGGAAATCGGGTATGCCAAAAGGCTCTGACACCAATCCCACATTTAATCTCTATGTATAAACAATTTCCTGATGTCCTCGTTGAGCACCTTCCCCATGGTGTTCCTGGGCAACTCCTCAACCAAAAGGATATCCTTGGGACATTTCCAGTCGTGCAGATGTTTCCTGCATAAGCTCTTGATATCATCCCCCGTAATCCTGGAACCTTCAACCGGTACCACCGCCGCCACAACTTTCTCGCCCCATTTTTCGTCAGGGATTCCCGCAACGGCAGATTCGATTACACCTTCTGCTTGATTGATAATCCCCTGTATCTCCCTGGGAGAGATGTTCTCTCCACCTGATATGATAATGTGCTTGAGGCGGTCTGTGATGTAGTAATAGCCCTCCTCATCAACCTTTCCCAGGTCCCCGGACCGGAACCACCCGTCCACGAACGCCTTGGCGGTCTCTTCGGGATTGCGCCAGTATCCTGGTGTAATGGACGGCCCCCTGAGCCACAGCTCACCTTCCTGGCCTGGAATTACATCCCGGAAGGTGTCCGGATCCACGATCCGCGCTTCGAGCCGGGGAAGGGGCAAACCGATGGTGCCGGGTTTTTTCTCGCCCCTTAACGGGTTGGAAAAATTCATACCGGTCTCGGACATTCCCTCGCGTTCCACCGGCTCCATTCCGAACACCTGTTTGACCCTGTGAAAATCACTTACCAGGAGCGGCGCGGAGCCGGAAGTCCATAAACGCATGTGGGAAAAATCGAGCTGCCTGTCCCCGATGTGGTTCATAAGAGCAGCGTACATCTGAGGGACAGCCATGAACACGGAACAGACATAATCTCCGTCCTGTTCAGTCAACTGTTCAACGACCACCTGTGGTGAAAACCCGTCAAGCATTAGTACACGGGACCCTGCTATCAGCATCGTCTGAAGGGCGAAACACAGCCCGTGGACGTGATATAGGGGCAAGGCGTGGCACAGGACATCCGATTCATCGATATCCCAGATGTCTATGATGTTCCTGGCATCGTGGGCAAGGTTACTCTGGGTCAATACAGCCCCCTTGGGGTCGCCCGTGGTGCCGGATGTGTAGATGATGAGCCCCGGGTCCTCCGGTTCTATATTGGCCGACAGAGGAGTCTCAGGAACCTCTCTAAAATGATCCATATCCTGGTACGACGTCTCTGTGTCAACCGTATGAATCTGTATTCCCGGATCGATCCTCCTCACCACATCCTCTTGCTGAGGCCCGCATATGACGAGACTGGCATCGGCGTCGTTGAGGAAATACTCTATTTCCCTGTTCTTGAAGCCGGGATTTAGAGGAACTGTTATAGCCCCTATCCTGAGGAGTGCCAGATAAGCCACAACAAAAAAGAGGGATTTATCCAGGGAAAGTATGACCCGGTCACCTCTGGCAACACCCATGGCCAGAAAGACGTTG
>QIEJ01000178.1 GCA_003228585.1 Pseudomonadota bacterium | reverse complement strand
TGGGAAGGGTCCGGAGTGAAGATGGCCGGATGTATCTGCGGGCATCGGCCCGGTTCGAGCCCTGGGTCCGTTGGAAATCCTCGAGGATCATCGCCCTGGCGAAAAACCTGGAGGACACGGTCAAGCTGTACAATCCTAAGATCCGTGTCGCCCTGAATCTGATGTATGAAGCTGTCACCTCACCTGAGAATGGCCGCCTATGGCTTTCCCAGGATCTGAAATCAGCCCTCGAGAACGGTCCATCCTACGCCGCCCTCATGCTCTATCACAGGCAGATGCAAAAAGAGCTGGGCATCGGCCTGCCACAGGCGCTTAAACTGCTGGACCGGTCACTGGAGGGTCTGGCAGGGCGTCTCGATCAAAGGAGGCGGGTTAAGGGACTGGAAATCAGGGGAACAGGTACCCGCGGCTGATCTTGTCAGTGCCCTGCTCACCACCTGGGGTAAGGGGTGGTCAGTGGCCCTGATCCCCCCTCCCACCGAACAGCAGGCTCAAGGCATCGCCGGCATCCTGGAGGATCTGTAATTGAAGGCCAACGATAAAGACACCGGGAACAATTCCCCGTACTGGGTGATCCTGTTTTTTACCCCTTTCTTTATTTTCATTCTCGTCATGGCGGCGTACATGTTGATGAGGCCCGCAGAGCAGGACGGTGGTGGTCTCGTTAAGATCCTCTATACAGGGGATGTCGGCGGAGCTCTTGATCCCTGCGGCTGAAAAACCGCTCAGATGGGCGGTCTGCCTCGTCGAGCGACGTTTATCTCAAGGGAAATGGAGGATGGAGTTCCTGCGCTCATCCTGGATTCCGGCAACCTTTTCTCGGACAAGCCCCTGTCTCAGGCGGCCATTGCCCCGGCCATGAAGAAAGCGCGCCTCATCCTTCAGACCATGGAGCTGATGGGATACCGGGCCGCCGCTGTCGGTGAACTGGATCTTTATCTGGGAATGGACAACCTGGAAAAATTGATGGAATGGACTCCAATCCGTTTTCTGTCAGCCAACATCAAGGATTCCTCAGGCAAACCGGTTTTCAAGCCCTCCGCTATCTTCCGCATTGGCGACACCAGGGTCGGGGTGTTCGGGCTGACCTCCCCCCAGGTCGATGTGAAGCTCATGGAAGAACGGGTTCCGGGATTATGGATCGACGATCCCGTGAAGACCGCCGCCGATCTGATACCGGACCTTGAAAAGAGAAGCGATATCGTTCTTGCTCTCACCCACCTTGGCTTCAGCAGGGATCGGGAACTTGCCCAGGCCGTGGAAGGGATCGATATCATCGTGGGGGGCAAGTCAAAGACCTGGTTGAAAAACCCCGTCGTGTCGGGCAGCACCCTCATCACATCCGGATATTTCCAGGGCCGGGCCATCGGGAAACTCACTCTTCACCTGGACGGGCAACCAACGAAATGGGTCTCCGGCAACAGGACCGATTTCCTCGAGAAACAGATCAGCATGGAACAGGAACAGGGGCCTTCCTCCAAGAACGCGGGACAGGCCGCCCAATACCATCGCGAACTCGAGGAGACCAGCACCGGGACCCGCTACGATGGGGATATGGTCATTCTCATGCCCTCTTATCCTGACGACGAGAAGATCGCGTCCATGATCCGGGACTATCGAAAAACCCTCAAGGAGGACGCTGGAAAACCGGCGGGCAAAGAAAACCAGTCAGAGCGGGTCAGGTACACGGGCTTTGATCCCTGCATTGATTGTCACATAGAGCGGTACAACTTCTGGAAGGACACACCTCACGCCAGTGCCGTTGAAACCCTGAAGCCCAGGGACGCGGAATCTGATCCGGATTGCCTGCCATGCCACGTGACGGGATACCTTCGTCCGACAGGGTTTTCACCAGGCGAACCCAGAGACGATCTTCACGGAGTCCAGTGCGAAGCCTGTCACGGAACCGGTTCGCTGCATGCCGGTTCACCTGAAATTTACAACCTGATCAAAGCCCCCAGGGCCGGTGTCTGCCTGTCATGCCACACACCGGAGCAGGACGACGATTTTGATTATGGCAGGGACCGGGGTCTGGT
>QIEJ01000082.1 GCA_003228585.1 Pseudomonadota bacterium | reverse complement strand
AGCCTTTCTACCGGACCGTCCGGCCTCAAACGGGTCCCGCGCCTCCCATAACAAGGGAATATCTGGGAGAGGTGGCCCTCGATGAGGACACAAGGTGGTCCGGGACGGTCGTCATCGAGGGGCAGGTGGCGGTTCCCAGGGATGTGACCCTCGTGATCGACCCGGGAACACATGTTCTGTTCCGTTTCCTGGACACCAATGATGACGGACTGGGCGAAAGCTGGATCATCGTACAGGGCCGCATCGACGTGCGTGGAAAGGAGGACAACTGGGTCCTTTTTGACGCAGAGGAGGAGAACGCATCCCCCGGGGCGTGGGACAGCTTGAGTATCATTGCCTCGGACGCTGACGACAACATGGTTCAGTACGCTGTGTTTCGCCGCGGTGTCAAAGCCTTTCACAGTCATTTCTCCAGCAGCACGCTGGATCATGTTGTCTTTGAGGACAACCTGCGCGGCGTCCAGTTCCAGGAATCCGAGGGTACCTCCCTGAGCTGGGGAACCTTCAGGAACAATCGGAGCGCAATGCGGTTCAGGGATTCAGTGGTTGAATTGAGGAACCTGGTGGTGGAGGGGAACATTTCCGGGATCAACTTCTTTCGCTCCACCGTGCGGGCGGAGGATCTCTATCTCGGGGGCAATCTGGTTGAGAGTCTCCTGGCAAGGGAATCCGGGACCTCCCTGAGCAGGGCCCTGTTCGCGGCCAACCGTCGGGGTCCCCGTTTCAAGGGAGAAGGGGAGGCTGTTGAACTGAACCAGATTCTCGTAACCGCCAGTCTCGCGGAGGGTCTGTCGCTGAACGAGGTCAACGCCCGGATCAAACAGTCGGATCTGTCAGGCAACGGACTCACCGGCCTGTCGGTGACCGGGGCTTCGGTTGTGATGCGGTCCAGCAGGCTGGCGGACAACGGCCGTTTTGCTATCGACAACAACGGGTCCACCCGGATCGACGCCCGGGGAAACGACTGGGGAACAGGAACCGGTCCACCTCCTGAAGACATCTACGATGGCTCTGATGAGGAGGGTGTCGGGAAGGTTCTCACTGACGGCCCAGTGGTCTTCAACCTCGTCTATCCAGGCATGCCCCTGCCTGCGGGGAGTGTCCGGGGATCCATGGTCGTTGTGGGGGACGTCACCTTCCCCGCTGACCGCACGCTTAACATCCTTCCGGGGACTCAGGTGGCATTCGCGCCGGTGCCCCGGGGCTCCCTGTTCGATCTGCGCTCGGATCACCCCGGCTTCCCCTCTTCCGAGCTCATCGTCACAGGGCGCCTTGCCGCTGAGGGAACGGGAGACAAACCTGTAACCTTCACATCCACCCGGCCGGCAAAACCAATCGTCCGCACAGCGGATAAAGTTCCGGACGATTCCGGGCCGCTTTGGGGGGCCATCAACCTCATAGAGAGCAAGGGGGGGACACTCAGAAACTGCATCATTTCGGGGGCCTCTACCGGTGTCCATGCCCGGGAAGCCGGTCAATTCGAGATCCAGGGCTGTCTTCTTGAAGACAATCAGGTCGGGCTTCGCTTTTCCAGAAGCGATGTCCTGATCCGGAACAACACTTTCCGGAACAACGTCGCGGGGCTGCGTTTCCACGACTTCGGCGGGACAGTCAAGAGCAATCAGTTTATACACAACGGGACGGCTATTTTCGTCACCGGCAACCCGA
>QIEJ01000223.1 GCA_003228585.1 Pseudomonadota bacterium | reverse complement strand
CCTCTTCGCTCATTCTCTCCTTCATGGAACGCTGCATCAGCTCCACATACCCTTTAACACTGACCAGGGGCGTTCTCAGGTCGTGAGCGGCGGTATAGAGGAACGCCTCGAGATCCCTGTTTTTTACTTCCAGCTCGTTATAGGCCTGTTCCAGTGAATCCTGGGCCATTTTCAACTCCGTGATGTCCCTGGACACCGTGAGAAGCTGCGGTTCGTCTCCCGTCATGAGGACTGCGGCTGAAAATGAAACGTCCCTCATTTTCTTGTCCTTTCGCTTGATGCGAAGATCCAGGTTCCGCACTAACCCATCCTTTTCCAACCCCTCTACCATTTTCTCGCGGCTTTCCGGATTAACCCAGACACCAAGCTCCGTTGACGTTTTTCCTATAACCTCATCCCGTTCATATCCTGACAGGTCGCAGAATCCCTGGTTGACATTGATAAATAACCCGTCCTTGAGCCTGCTGATAACAAGGGATTCCGGGCTGGTCTGGAAAGCTGTCCTGAAGAGTTCCTCGCTCTTTCGCAGGGCCATCTCCGCCTTTTTCTGCTCGGCAATATCCTGGATCAAGCCCACCATGGCCAGGGGTTTGCCCTCATCGTCGTGAACAATGGAGGTTGTCAGCGCAACGGGAAAAGTGTGCCCTTCCTTGTGCTTGACCTCCAACTCGCCAGCCCATCGACCCTTTTTCTTAATGGAGGGCAGTATCTTCCTCTCCGCGAAAGCGGGATCGGCGTTCATGTCGTTGACGTGCTTTCCAAGGTACTCCTCATGGGAGAAACCGTATATCCTCTCCACTGCCTGGTTGGAATAAATAACCCGGCCATCAAGATCCACCAACTGGACACCGATGGGTGCCGAAGCAACAACCGCGGAGAACAATCTTAATCTCTGGTCAGTCTTCTCCCGTTCGCTTACGTTCCGGACGACAGAGATCAGTGCTTTGCGGCCATCGAACCTCACACGATGAGCGTAAACATCAACATGGATCCTGGATCCATCTTTCTTTACGTGTATGAATGGATGTTGAGTTTCAAAACCTCCGGCTTCAGGTCTCCTGTCCGGTGCCATTTGCCCGATAACGTCGGGAAGCTCCTCCGGAGGATGAAGCTCGAGCAGCCTCATCGATTTCAGTTCCTCCCCGGAGTAGCCGTAGAGTGTAACCGCTGCCCGATTGGCTCCCAGAAACCGGTACTGCTCGGGGTCACCGGAGTGAACATCGATAACGAATGCAGGCAGAGGATTGTTTCCCAGGAGGGCATGAAACTGCTCTTCACCTGTGTCCGGTAAGCTCGGCCCTCTTTTTCTGCCCTTTTTCCTGTCTACCAACAGAACACCTCATATCCCCACAGGTTAACCGTACCTTAATGGCTTTTGGCCAGGCCCGACACAACAGTAAACTACAAGCGTTTTAATTACCATGCTTTGTTCCTCATACACAGTTGAAAAGGGGATTGAATTGACGGTGCAAAGCGTGCGGGTTGCAGCATGAACCCGCTTCGGTTATTCTATAAATGTGGACATATAGTCATTCTGGCCGATGCAGATGGCAATTGGGCAGATTAACCAGGCTGAACTCTTCCGGAGGTGTGAGATGCCAGTGTATGAGTTCGAATGCAAAGCGTGTAAAAAACTCTTCTCCCTGGTAATGCCTGTTATCGAGGCAGGGAAGAGGAAGATATCCTGTCCCCACTGTGACCACACCAAGATACGT
>QIEJ01000112.1 GCA_003228585.1 Pseudomonadota bacterium | reverse complement strand
CCGATATCGAGGAAACTGTCGACTTCGCGGCCGGGGGTGAAAGTCTGGCCATACCCGAAAAGGTGACGGACAGCGCGGCTGATGCCGGAGTTGTCCTTGAGAGGAATCTGTTTAACAGCCGGATCAGCGGCGCTGCTCCCGCGGCAGTCCAACAGGACGTTCAGTCGGACGATCTGCCTGAAACCACACTGCCCCTGCAGCTGTTGGGGACTGTTGTGGACAAAAAAGACGGACGGTCTTTTGCCATAATTCAGGACAAGGGAACACGGGAGCAGGATATCTACTTCCCGGAGGATCAGGTGATCGAGGGAGTGACCCTTGCTTCCGTGGACAGGAACAGGGTTGTCCTCCTGAGAAACGGCCGGGAGGAGATCCTGGAGAAGACGACGGAGAGGGTGGAATCGCCGAAGACCAGAAGGGCCAGACCACGTTCGGCGGCCCGGGCCCCCGTATCGAAACCGAATGACATAACTGTGAGAAAGGTCGGGAACAATAACTACGTCATGGACCGCCGGGAGGTGGAGGGCGTTCTTAAGGATTTCAACAAGCTCCTTACACAGATTCGGGTGGTTCCGCACTTTTCCAACGGGAAACCGGACGGTTTCAAGATTTTCAATATCAGACCCAACAGTTTATTCATGAAGTTGGGCATGGTTAACGGTGATATAATCAAACGGGTAAATGGTCTGGATATCACGGGACCGGAGCAGGCTCTCCAGATGTTTACCCAGCTCAGGGATGAGAGCCGCATAACTATTGACCTGGAGCGTTTCAGGAAGAATTTGACTCTCCAGTACGAAGTCAGGTGACCAGGTGATGAAGAAAACGGTTTTAAAATCGATCCTCGCAAGCCTATTCATACTCTGCATGTTGGTCGTGCCCATCAGGGCCTTTTCGGCGCCGGTTTACAACATCGATTTCAACGATGTGGATATCCGGAAGGTCATTGAGACGGTGAGTGAGATAACCGGGAAGAACTTCCTCATCGACGACAGGGTGCAGGGACGTGTGACCGTAGTCGGTCCGAAATCCCTCTCAGCCGCAGAGGTCTATCAGGTTTTCCTTTCCATTCTGCAGGTCAAGGGATACGCTATGGTTCCCGCGGGGAAGATCAACAAGATCGTTCCCGCGGCCAACGTGGCCAGCTATGGTTTCGACACCAAGGTCGGACCGGCAGATGAGCGCAGGGTCCTTGACCGGTATGTAACCCAGGTGATTCCCGTGGAATACACGGAAGCTGCGGATCTGAAGAACCTTTTGCAGCCGCTCATACCGAAAACCCACAGTATCAGCGCCTACGGTCCCACCAACCTGCTGATCATTACCACAACCGAGTCCCTGCTCTCCCGGTTGAGCCGGATCATCTCCGTGGTCGATGTCGCCGGAGCCCGGGAGGAGGTCAGGATCATACCGGTGGAGTACGCCCCCGTGGATGAGCTGGCGGTCAAGATAAACCAGATCCTCGAGGGCCAGAGCAAAAAACCGGTGGGTGTCCAGCGGACGGCCCGCGGAACGCAACCGAGTTCGCAGACCTCCCCGGCAGGGGGCAAAATAATTGCGGATAAGAGGACCAACTCGGTTATCGCTATTGGTGACGTCCAGACCCTGAATCGCATCGAGAGCCTGGTGAGAAAACTCGATGTGGCCATTCCCCTTGGTTCAGGCAGGGTACATGTCTATTACCTGCAGAATGCAGACGCCGAGGAACTGGCAAAAGTCCTGTCGGGAATTCCCAT
>QIEJ01000200.1 GCA_003228585.1 Pseudomonadota bacterium | reverse complement strand
CGCTCCGGCGTAAGGGTCCTTTGCCTCCCCTTCCCCTTTGGACTTTGACTTCAGGAAGGTCTTGCACAGCAGGGGGGTGACCGTCACGGCTGTAAGCCAGCTCAAGGTCAGGGAGATGAGGATAACCGAGAACAGAGTCCGGCAGTACTCGCCGGTGGAATCCTGAGAAGTTCCGATGGAGGCGAAAGCCGCGATGGCCACGACCGTCTGACCGACGACTTCTTTCGCGGAAATTAAGGCGTCCTTACCCTGCTCCATCTTTACCTTCATACCGTCGGTGACCACGATGGCGTTGTCCACCAGCATTCCCAGGGCGATGACAAGGGCGCCCAGAGAGATCCTCTCCAGGGTGACGTTCTGTATGTCCATGAAGATGAAGGTGCCCATGATGGTGATCAACAGGATGGCTCCTATGATCAGGCCGCTGCGAAGACCCATGAACGCCAACAGGATCACGACCACGATAGCGACGGCCTGACCCAGGTTGACCAGGAATGCCCTGATGGATTTCACCACCGCGTCAGTCTGCATATAGATTGGATGAAGCTCCATTCCCAGAGGTGCCTGATTTTCCATCTGGCTGAACCTCTCCTCGAGCGCCTCACCCATGGTGACCACGTTGCCCCCCTGAACCGTTGCGATGCCGAGGCCCACAGCCTGCTTGCCATCGTAAAACAGCCTCGTCACGGCCGGATCCTGGTATCCCCTTTTTATATCGGCGACATCCCCCAGATAAACCAGGCTGTCGGAGTCAGGGCCCCTGCCCTTGATGAGAAGGTCTTTGAACTGCTGTTCAGAGGTGAACTCTCCCGTCGGGTTCACCGGGATATATTCCTCACCCAGGGTCAGATATCCTGAACTGACGGGCAGATTCTTCGCGGCAAGGGCATTGTAGATGTCCTGCTGGGATATCCCCAGCTGGGACATCTTCTCCCTTCGCATCTCAACGTAGATGACCTCTTTCTGAACACCGTACAGCTCGATCCTCTTGACGTCCTGGGCCTTTAAAAGTTCCCTCTGGAGGAACTTGGCATACTCGTACAGCTCTTTGTTTGTGTATCCCTCTCCGGTGATGGCCACGTAGACACCGTACACATCGCCGAAATCATCGTTGACTATCGATGGCCCGGCTCCCGGTGGAAGCTGAGCCTGATAGTCATTGACCTTCCGGCGCAGCTCGTCCCACACCTGGGGAAGGGTATCCCTGTCATACTCGTCCCTGACCTTGAGCTTGATGGAGGAAAAACCTCTTGTGGATTCTGACTCGACCCAGAAAAGCTGCCCCAACTGCTGGATGGCCTTCTCGATGACGTTGGTGACCTCTTCCTCCACCTCGGCAGCCGAGGCACCGGGATAGGAGGTCAGGACGATGGCGTCCTTGATGGTGAATTCAGGGTCCTCGAGCCAGCTCAGGTTGAAGAAGGATTTCGCTCCGACTATGAGAACGAGGATGGTCATCACCCAGGTGATCACGCTTTTCCTGATGCTCAGTTCGGCGATGTTCATGACTGACCTGCCCCTTTAATTATCGAGAGGGCGGACCTTCATACCCTCTCGCAGTTGGCCCACTCCGGTGACGGCAATGGTTTCTCCGGGATTCAAGCCGTCCATGATCTCGATATCCACGGTCCCGGTCAGATCTCCAACAGTCACCTTCCGTTCACTCACCGTCGTGGTTTCGCCATCGTAGACCCAAACGTTGGCCTGGCCGGACTCGTCTGAGAACACGGAGATCGCGGGAATCACGATACGATCACCGGACAATTTTCCAAGAGGAGCGACCCCGATGACGTTGGCCGTCATTCCGGGAAAGATGTTGACACCTTTGGGCTGGGGCATCAGAAGAGTGACCTGGTAGGTCTTCTGAGTCCGCGGATCGGCTTCTGTAGAAAATTCCTTTACAGTCAGTGGGTATTTCTTCCCCGGCGCCGTGGCGAAAGTGGCGTAGGCTTTCACTTTCCCGGTTCCTCTGACCTTGGCAAAGACACTCTCGGGAAGGTCTATCAGCACTTCGACCTGAGAGATGTCCTGGAGGCTGACGATGGGTTGCTTGGCCTGGACCTCTTCGAAGTTCTCCACATACCTTTTCGCGATCACACCGGAGAAGGGAGCCCTGAGGTAGGTGTCATCGAGGGCGTCCTCGGCCTCCTTCAATCTAGCCTTGGCGATGTCATTGTCGGCCTTGTATTTATCGAAGTCGGCCTTTGAGACCTGCTTCTTGATGTACAGATCCCTGTAGCGCTGGTACTGCTGCTCGGTCTCGAGGGCTTTGGCCCTGGCCTTGCTCACGTTGGTCTCGAAATCCCTGGGAAGGATCCGGCCCAGAGTCTGTCCCTTTTTAACCTGCATCCCTTCCTCAACAGGAAGCTCGATCAGGGGTCCTGAGACCTTGAATGCCAGGTCTACACGCTGGGATGCTCTCACTTTGCCGGGATACTCGCGCTCGGCCTCGGCTTTGGCTCCCCCCACCACCATCATCTTGACCGGCCTTATGACCTCCCTTGGGGGAGGCTCCTCCTTCTTCTTCCCGCAGGATACGGCGCCGACGGCCAGAGCGAGTGATATACACAAAACGGTGGGCAATGTACGTAATCTATACATGGGTCCC
>QIEJ01000232.1 GCA_003228585.1 Pseudomonadota bacterium | reverse complement strand
AGTGAAGCTGGTTTTCTGCGAAACCGAGCGGTTAAGCCCGGGAAACCCCTTTTTATAACGCTCCTCTTCTTTGAATTTTCACCCCCACCTCAGTCCTCTGGTGGAATCCAAAATCCAAAAACTTTACTTTGCGAAACTTCGCGACCTTTGCGGTAAATTAGCTTTCCCCCGAGATTGCCACGTCGGCTCTGGACCCACTGCCTCCTCGCAATGACTGCGCATATCCCTGACACCTGAAATCTATAATGCTACAGCCTTCAGAACCAGGAAGAGCAGGATGGTGATCACGGCGGTTGCCGGTATAGTAATGAGCCAGGAGTTGACGATGCTCCGTATGACCCTGAGGTTAAGAGCGGCAACACCTTTGGCCATCCCCACTCCGATGACAGAACCTACCAGGGTGTGGCTGGTGGAGACCGGCAGGCCCATTTTCGAGCAAATCAGCACTGTGGTGGCAGTGGCGAACTCAGCGGAAAAACCGCGGGACGGGGTCATGGTTGTTATCTTCTTCCCGATAGTCTCTATCACCTTGTAGCCCCAGGTCGAAAGACCGATGACGATTCCCAGTCCCCCCAGTCCCAGTATCCAGATGGGGACTCCCACCTTCATCTCGATACTGCCCGTTTTGAACACCGACACGATGGCGGCAAAGGGACCAATGGCGTTGGCCACATCGTTGGCCCCGTGAGCAAATGCCACGTAACAGGCTGTTCCCACCTGAAGGTGCCTGAACAACCCCTCCACCTGATCGAAAGCGTCTTTTCGCTTCTTTGGCCTGGTCGCGTATTTCCTCGCAAGGAACATCCTCATTATCAGGTAAGCGAGGATGCCGGCACCTGCGGCGATCAGAAGCGCCTGTTTGAAGGGGATGTCCAGGTGGAGATTCTTAAGGCCCTTGTAAACCATGGACAGGACAAGAACCGCAGCCACGGGGAAGATGAGAAGAGGGACCACTCTTCTGGCCGCCCGTACCGGATCCCAGGATGACAGCACCGTTCTTTTGATGAACACAAAGGTCAAAAACGCAAGTATACCGCCAAAAAGAGGGGAGATGACCCAGCTCATCACCACTGAACCCAGTTTGCCCCAGTTTACCGCCTCAAACCCTCCCACCAACAGGCCAAATCCTACAACAGCACCGATTATGGAGTGTGTGGTGGATACCGGGAGTCCCATGAATGTAGCCAGGTTAAGCCAGACGCCGGATGCAAGCAGGGCCGCCAGCATCCCGAGGATGAAAATTTCAGGCTTGTCGGCGAAGACGGAGGGAGAGACGATCCCTTTGCGGACGGTATCGGTAACATGCCCTCCAACGAGGAATGCCCCGGCGAACTCGAAAATAATGGCCAGGAACACCGCCTGCTTCAGGTTGAGGGCGTGGGAACCTACGGATGTGCCCATGGCGTTGGCCACATCGTTGGCACCGATGTTCCAGGCCATGTAAGCGCAGGCGGCTACACTTAGCCAGAATACCCAGGTTGAAAGCTCAAGCATAAGTTGGTCCGATCTATTTGGACAGGAAGAGACGGATACGATTAGCCGTCTTCTCCGCGTTGTTGGCAATGTCTCCCAGGGCCTGCAGGACCTTCATCCACATGACGATGTTCAGAGCCCCCAGTTCGTCCTCCATGGCAAGAAGTTTCTGCAGCAGATCGTGCTGCATGCGGTCTGCCTCGTATTCCTCCTTGCCAAGGTTGTCGATCATCTCAGTGACCTTGCCGGCCTCAGCCCCTCCAAAGGAAGCCTCCACCAGTTCATCAAGTTCTTCCCCTA
>QIEJ01000123.1 GCA_003228585.1 Pseudomonadota bacterium | reverse complement strand
GGATACGACCCCAGAACCTTGATGAACAGGCACAGTTCTTCAAGTTTTTTCAGGGTGGTCCGTACTTTCGGTTCGTCTATGTGCCCTTCGAAATCGACAAAAAATACATAGTCCCATGCCTTCTTCCTCGAGGGTCGGGATTCGATCTTTGTAAGATTGATCCCACTCTCTCCGAAAGGTTTAAGCATCTCGTAGAGCGCCCCGACCCTGTCCTTGATGGAAAACACCAGGGAGGTCTTGTCATTGCCTGTCGATGAAGCCGGTTGACTGGAAAAGACGAGAAACCGGGTAAGATTCTCCTGCCAATCGCCGATGTCCGTGACAAGAATTGGAATCTGGTAAAGATCGGCGGCCAGTTCTCCAGCCACGGACGCTGACCCGGTCTCCTCCCGGCAAAGCTCAGCTGCCTGTGCCGTGCTCCTCGTATCCACCAGCACGGCACCTTGAAGATTGTCCCTTAACCACTTCCGGCATTGGGCGAGGGCTTGAGGATGTGAATAGACCGTTCGTATGGACTCCTGGTCATTTTCCCTGGACAGGAGCATCAGACGTATGGGGAGGATAACCTCGCCGGCTATTACCAGAGACGAATCGACAAGCAGGTCCATTGTCGATGTGACAACACCCTCATTGGAGTTCTCCACAGGGACAACCCCCCGGTGGGCACGCCCCTGTTGAACCATGGCGAACACTTCGTCGATGGATTCAGCTGGTATATAGTCCGCCCCATGGCCGAAAGCTTCCCAGGCAGCCTGATGGGTAAAGGTTGCCAACGGTCCGAGATATGCGATTGTAAGCTGGGATGCCACCTCAGGGTTCCTTGAAAACACCGATCTTCCGAAAACGCGCCCACCTGTTCTCCACAAGCTCCTCGCGCGTCATAGAGGAAAGTTCATCCATGTGTTTCTTGATGTATCCGCCCACCGTATCAATAGCTTTATGGTAATCCCTGTGGGCTCCGCCCAGGGGTTCAGGTATGATTTCGTCGATAATCCCGTTGTCGAGGCTGTCCCGAGCGGTGAATTTCATGGCCTCGGCAGCGTCTTTAGCATAATCCTGGCTTTTCCAGAGAATGGCCGCACAGCCCTCAGGGGAGATGACGGAATAGATACTGTTCTCCATCATCAGCACCCTGTTCGCCACAGCCAGAGCCAGTGCCCCTCCGCTCCCTCCTTCACCGGTAACCACTGCCACCACCGGAACCGTAAGATCAGCCATCTCTATGAGATTTCTTGCGATGGCTTCGGCCTGTCCCCTTTCCTCAGCCTCTATCCCCGGGAAAGCGCCGGGGGTATCGATAATCGTCAGAATGGGTATATCGAACCGTTCCGCAAGTTTCATGAGCCTCCTGGCTTTTCGGTATCCCTCCGGATGAGGCATTCCGAAGTTTCTCACAACCTTTTCCTTGGTATTTCTTCCCTTCTGATGGCCAATGATCATCAGGGGATGGTCGTTAAAGCGGGCAACACCGCCCACGATGGCTCGATCATCAGCAAAGTGGCGATCCCCGTGGAGTTCGACAAACCCATCCACAAGAATCTCAATGTAATCAAGGGTGTATGGTCTCATGGGATGGCGGGCTATGAGGGTGCGCTGCCACCTGCTGAGTTTCGAATAGATGCCCTTACGCAGCTTATCGAGTTTTTTCTCCAGTCGATCGATATTATCCGAGAGATCGACTTCGGTCTCCTCCGTCTCCATGTGACGAAGCTCCGCAATACGCCGCTCCAGTTCTATAATTGGTTTTTCGAAATCCAGGTAGTAGTCAACCAT
>QIEJ01000130.1 GCA_003228585.1 Pseudomonadota bacterium | reverse complement strand
TCAATTATAGCTTCTTGAGCCTAGAATCCAGGCACTGCTTTTCAGGGCTGTTCCTCGTATTCATAATCGCTTTTAAGAGTCTCATCCATCATGGCGGCGAGTTTGTCCAGGTGTTTCTTTTCCTCCGCAGAGAGGACCCTGAAGACATCACGGGCCTGTTCGTCCTCTACGAGATCTATCATCTTCAGATAACGGTCGTAGGCGTTGGTCTCCAATGCCAGGGCTACTTCGAGCATCTCCTCAACTGTCCTGCCTTCGGCCCATCGAAGGGTTGTATCCATATCCGCGCCCCCTTCCAGAAGGGGAGGGCCTTCCGTTGAAAGTGCGGGTTCCTTTGTGCCGCCGGTTACTCGCTGATACACCTGCAGCAGAGAGGCCTTGTGTTTCTCCTCCGCCAGGGCCAGTGTCTCCATGAGTCGGGAGGCCTTCGGGTTTCGCATGAGACCCGCGACAGCAAGATAGAATTTCCGGGTATTCTCCTCCAGCGTCCAGGCCAGAGCCGCCATCTCATCGACGGTTGTGGTGGACAGGAAAAGGGTTGTTCCGGCTTCGGGCGGTCCCTCGGCAACCAGTCCCTCCCAGGCATGGATTCCCCCGGACATGTTCTCAATATCCTTGAATCCCTCTCTGTCCAGAACCGTCGCAGCAGCACGGCTGCGGGCGCCGGAAGCTCAGTACACGACCGTGGGTTTTGTCCGATCCAGATCCTGAATCCGCTCTTCCAGATCGCCAAGAGGGATGAGATTGGCGCCGGGGATGTGCCCCCTCTCGTATTCCCCGGGCTGGCGAACGTCGATGAGGTTGTAATCCTCAGGATCATGATCATGGAGGAATTTTCGTACCTCCTCCGCGGTCATGGAGGATACGGGTTTGAAGTAATCGGTCATTGCCATCGTGTGGCTCCTTTAATTGAAAAGAAAGAATCCAAGATCCAACATCCAAGATCCAAAAGAATTCGCAGTGAGAAACGGGTCTGTTTTGGATGCTGGATTTTGGATATTGGATCATTGTTCCATCTCTTCGAGTTCCCCCGAAACCTGAAATTTTCTCATGAATTTTCTGTCGATCGTGTCCTTGATCCTGAAAGCCAGCCGTCCCGCCGCGACCAGGTGGCCCTTTTTCAGGATTCCCGTGCCGTCCCCCATGTTCAGAATGAGGAGGAAAGACGGATTACCCGGGTCGAACCGGTTCAGAGGCGAATTTTCCAGAGCCGCAAGCAGGTTGTGATACAGTACTGGATTCTGACGGACGGCATACACGCCCACGCGCGCCAGCTTTTCCCCGCCAAGCGTGATGCAGTCCCCGCCCCCGAAGATTTCAGGATATTCCGGGCTCTGCAGATGATGATTGACAAGAAGGCCTCCGTCCTCTCCGGTGGGAACTGGCGAGTTGACGAAGAGAGGGTTGGGTTTGACGCCGGAGGCAATAAAAGCGAGATCGGCCGGAATGACGGTGCCGTTTTCCAGTGACACGGTGTTTTGAACAACGGATCGGGCCCGGGTTCCTTCCACAATCCGGATCCCCCTGTCCTCCAGCGACGCTTTCGCCAGGGAGCGGACCCTTTTCGGATGACCTTCCAGCAGCCCGGCTCCAGCGATGAGGGAGATGGAAATGTCCGAACCTTCTGTCAGTTTCCACAGGGCTCCAGACAATTCCACACCGGCAGGGCCGCCACCCACCCAGTTTCAATGTGTCCCCGGACATCAGGGAGGACAGCCTGCTCTCGACAGCCCTTTTCCCCCGCAGGAGGTTTTCGATGGGTTTGACCTGGAAGACGGTCTGATCGTTTCCGGAAATGGACCCGTTCGGCACCAGGCTCCCGACATTGAAGGATGCGATGTCGTAGGAAAGAGTATCCCCGGACATGAGGGTCAGCTCACGCTCACGGGGATGGACCCTCACCACCTTGTCCTGGATGAAACGTCCGCCCCTGTCAAGGACGGTTTTTCTGGTGTGAAAGCGGATCTCCCGAGGCCGATAATACCCCGAGAGCATGCCGGGAGACATCCCGGAATAGTAATGATAGGGATCAGGACCGATGACGGTGACCCGATGTCCTCTGGCGATGACATCCCGGATGTTGGATAATGTCGTCAGGTGGGCGTGCCCCCCGCCGACCATGACCAGATGTCCTCCCATGAAATTTCCCTTTCTGAAATAGTCCGATTCCTCGGATTTCCCCTTTATCAGAAAGGTTACCAGCCCACAGGAGGATGTCAATGTTTGACCGTTACAGTGCAGAGGGGTTAATATGCAATCTGTAAGACTTTTGTTTTAAGGGAGAGCACCGATGTCCAGCGATCTCATAAAATGGTTG
>QIEJ01000179.1 GCA_003228585.1 Pseudomonadota bacterium | reverse complement strand
ATGCCCGGGTCCAGCAGTGTCTCACCGCGCTGGAGGACGCCGCCCGGGGCGAGGACAACCTGATGCCCGTCATCCGCGAGGCGGTGGCCGTGTATGCCACGCTGGGGGAGATCAGCGATTCTTTGCGGAAGGTTTTCGGGGTTTACAAGCCGAACTAAAATGCAGAGGCCAGAGATCAGAGAATAGGATTATGCTGCCTGTGTAGCCCTCCTCCCCCTTGAGGGGGGAGGATCGAGGTGGGGGTGAAAACAAGGAAATCATTCCATAAGGTTGGTCTTGCCCAAGAGCTCCGACGAAATATGACTGATTCGGAGAAACGGCTATGGTCACACTTACGATCCAGAAAATTTTTAGGATTGAAGTTCCGCAGGCAGCATCCTGTTGGTCCTTTTGTAGTTGACTTCGTGTGCCTCGAGAAAAAAATCATTGTCGAGGTTGATGGAGGACAACATGCTACAGAGCGTCAAAAAGATGAGAAGAGAGACAGATGGCTCAACGATGAAGGTTATACGGTGATTCGCTATTGGAATGATGATGTTTTGAAAAGAACAAGAAGCGTTATTGAGGACCTACTCCTGAAGGTTGGAGATCACCCTCCCCCAACCCCTCCCCTCAAGGGAGGGGGGTAGTCAACCGTTTTATTGGAGGCAGTAAATGAACAAACCAATTTTAGACCATATCGGCATTGCCGTTGACGACCTGGACTCCGCGATCGAACTGTACCGGGAAAAGCTCGGTTTCGACGTCGAGGCCATAGAAGACATCCCCGGGTTCGGGGTGAAGGTGGCCTTTCTTCCCATGGGGGAGGGGAGCATTGAACTCGTTCAGCCCGTGACCGGCGACAGCGCCATGGCCAGGTTCCTGGAGAAAAGGGGCCCCGGTTTTCACCACCTGTGCTTCCGCGTCGAGGACATCAGGGCGGAGCTCGTCCGGCTGGAGGCAGCCGGTGTGCAGCTCGTGGACAGGGAACCGAGGGAGGGCGCCCACGGCACCCTTGTGGCGTTCCTGCACCCGAAGAGCACCGGAGGGGTGCTTATTGAACTGTGCGAGAAAACATAAATAATGGGAACCACAGAGGGCACAGAGGACACAGAGAAAATCTAAGCTAAAGTCTTTTGTTTAGATAATAAATCTTCTGATCCCTTCCCTTATCCTTAAGACATTAAAGTTCAACAGCAAACCTAGATTTAACCCCGACAACTTCATGTACGACAGGATCTGTGCCTCATGAATGGGTAGTATTTTCTCCACAGTCTTCAATTCCACAATGACTGTATTAGAAACAAGTAGATCTATTCTGTAGCCAACATTAAGTTTTACATCACCATAATGGATGGGTAATTCAACCTGGGATCTGACCACTAATTTTTTCCTTATTAGTTCATAAATGAGGCAAGCTTCATAGGCGCTTTCCAGCAAGCCTGGACCAAGAGTTTTGTGAACTTTCAAAGCAGAATCAACAATCTCTCCACTAACAATATTCTTATCCAAAATAACACCTCTCTTCGTCGCCTCTGTAAATAAAAGTGAAGGAATGCAAAATCTTGACCATTTTCTCTCTGTGTCCTCTGTGACCTCTGTGGTAAAATTATTTTGACTTTTGACTACTGACTACTAACACGAGGCCGGCCCATGCCCGACGATCGCCAGTACTTCAACCCCGAGATAGAGACCCTGCCGCAGGAGAGCCTCCAGGCCCTGCAGGGACGTCGTGGACCGCGCCTACCGGAAGAGCCCCTTCTACAGGGACCTGTACCGCAAGGCCGGTATTGTCCCCCGGGACATCAAGACCCTTGATGACATCCGCAGGCTTCCCCTGGTGGACAAAGCCAGGGCCGACAGGGCCTACCCCTTCGGCATGCTCATGTGCGGCATGTCCAGTATCCGTCAGATCCACGCAGCCACGACCCCCAGCCGGCAGATGCTGCCCATCTACGCGACGGAGAAGGACCTGGACGCCTGGGCCGAACGGTGCGCGCGGGTCCTGTGGATGATCGGCTTAAGATCGGGCGAGTACCTTCAGAACGCTTTCCGGTTCGGCCTGTCCACGGGCGGTTTCGGGTTTCATCTTGGCGCCCAGAGGGCGGGCATGATCAGTGTCCCTTCCAGCATAGGCGGAACTGACCGGCAGATCGACTTCATCCTGGATCTGGGAGTGCAGGGGATAGCCATGATGCCATCCTACGGACTGTATCTGGGGATGAGAGCCCGTGAAAGGGGTGTCGACCTGGCCCGGGACTCGAATCTTAAATTTGGTCTCTTCGGCGCGGAACCTACCAGCAGGAGGATGAAGAACCGCCTGGCCGAACTGCTGGGGCTCAAGGCCTTCGGCGAGTACGGCATGAACGAGTTCCTCGGCCCCGGGATGGCCTGCCAGTGCCCCGTCAAGAAGGGGATGCACGCCTGGGCCGACCAATTCCTGGTCGAGTGCATCGATCCGGAAACAGGCGAACCTGTTCCCGACGGCAATGCCGGGGAGCTTGTGTGGACGTGGCTCTCAGCCGAGGGGACGGCGGTCATCCGCTACCGGAGCCACGACATCTCCAGAGTGCTGTGGAAGAAATGCCTTTGCGGAAGGACCCATCCCCGGATCAGGCGGATAACCGGCAGGACCGACGATGCCCTGTCCATCGGCGGGTACATTGTCTACCCGTCCCGGCTCCGGGATGTAATGCTTCTCTTCCCTGAAGTCGGGCCGTTCCAGGTGACCCTCGATTC
>QIEJ01000045.1 GCA_003228585.1 Pseudomonadota bacterium | reverse complement strand
CCTCCGGAACAGATAAAGATCTTGAAACCGTTTTTCCTCAGATATTCGAGGAGCTGCAGCATGGGAGTGTAGGCCAGCTTCTTGTATTTCTCTTCGAAGCGGGGATGCTCCGCTGTCCTCAGCCATTTGTGTGCCAGCCGGGAGAATTCCCTCTGGGTCATTCCTCCGTGAGTAGCCTGGATCAAAGCGGGAAAGTCCTCCGTGGAGATAGCGGAATAGTTTTCCTCCAGAACCCACATGAAGGGCTCTTCTGTTTTCCAATCCGGGTGTTCTTCAGCCATCTCTTCGATGAGATCAAAGATAAATTCCAGGGGGAAATAAAGGGGTTTTTCCGGCCACAGGGTGCCGTCGTTGTCGAACACGGCGATCCTTTCCTCCACGGGAACAAGGGAGTCGCTGAAAAAATCGGAGATATCGTCAACAAATCCGATGATCTGTTCCTTAGCGGCACCGTCGTTCCACAGCGGAAGAGGATCAGGCCGAACCTCCTGGATGTCCGGGCTGGACGCACAACCACCGATGAACGCTGCCAGAATCACCATGGCAAGAGTCAGAGTTCCATATTTCCCTCTCATAACCAAAATCTCCCTATTCCCTTTTCACTTTCAACTTTCCCCTTTTCCCTGTCCTCTATTCCCCCTGCCCTGAGCAAGCGAAGCGCGTCGAAGGGTGATCTGCGACCTCGGATCTCTGTTCTCTGACCTCTGGACTTAAAACACAAACTGCGCCTGAAAGTACAGGTCGTTCTGGTCCTTTCCGTCAACCCCGTTGAGGTTCGACCCCACCTGGTAGGCCAGCTGCAGCTTGATGTCCTGGCCCCTGATGTACCAGTTCGACCCTATGGAAGCCCTGTTCCATCCCCTGTCATACCCGTCTGCGTTCTGCCGCTGGTATGCCAGAACCAGATCCAATCCGTTGGGGATTATCATGTATCCCCCTCGGAGGTGCCAGTTGGTCAGATCAGTGCTTCCGTTCACGAAGATGCCGCCTGCGAAGCTGTTGTCAACCGTATCCGCCAGAAATTTATTGTATTCCGAGTCGAAATAGAATCCGCCGCCCTTGAAAGCGCCGCTGACCTCTATACCCGCCACATTATCAATATCGGCCCGGGTTGTGCTCGTGGAGGACCCAGAGGAATCGGTAAAAGTATTATTGTCGCCGTCATTGTTCCAGGCATATGCTGCCAGACCAACGGTCAAACGGGTCTCTTTGTTAAAATCCCCCTGATTAAAACCCATATAACCCAACGGGTGCCAATCGAGGCGTCCGCCGAACATGAACCCTTCGTTAAAGTCACTCTCCTGGTTGGCGGGGCTGCCGAACCTGACTTTGGTAACGTCCGGTTCGAGGGTGGCGGAGGCAAGAGAGGCGCCCCACGTAAAATGATCGGCATCAAATCCACCCGTCAAGTGAACACCCAGGTTCCTGGCCGGTGTGCCATAATTTCGATTACCGGAAAAAGTCGTCTCCACCAGTTGTCGCTGAGCGGACGCAGAAAGGATCTCTCTTGAAAAGGGGAATTTAAGGTTTCCAACGGTAACCCTGAAAGCCTCCAGGCCCCGATACCTCATGTAGGCGTCGTTAATGACTACCTCATTGGAATCCCTGGCGTTGCCGAAATCGATCTGAAACCTTCCCATCCAGTCTTCGTGAAGAGTGCCTTCTATGAAGGGCATCAGGCGCCGGAGAAACAGCCGGTCTGAGCTCTCCCCTTCGGACTGGTCCGCCAGGTGGTATTGAACCTGGATCGTTCCACCGACGGTCACCGTTTTCTCCCCGTCCTGATAAACGGTGACCCGGGCGTGAGCGGG
>QIEJ01000167.1 GCA_003228585.1 Pseudomonadota bacterium | reverse complement strand
GGAGATCCGGCAGCCCTGGGTTTCGCTGACGGAATACTGGTACCTGGAGGTTTTGGACATCGGGGGATAGAAGGAAAGATAAAGGCTGTTAATTTTGCCCGGGAGCATGGTGTTCCGTTCTTCGGGATCTGCCTGGGAATGCAGGTTGCCGTGATCGAATTTGCCAGGCATGTGGCCAGCCTGGAGGGAGCCAACAGTTCCGAGTTTGATCCGGACACAGCCCATCCGGTAATAGATTTGCTTCCTGAGCAGAAGGATATTTCAGACAAAGGAGGTACGATGCGCCTCGGAGCGTATCCCTGCGATCTTACCGAAAACACGAGGTCATTTGACGTTTACGGCAAGGAAAAGATATCCGAGCGGCACAGGCACCGGTATGAGTTCAATCCGGATTACATGGAGTCACTGAAAGGAAGCGGGCTGGTCATCGCGGGGACGTCTCCTGACGGAAGGCTGGTGGAAATGATCGAGATAGAGGGCCATCCCTGGTTTGTTGGCTGCCAGTTTCATCCTGAATTCAAATCCAGGCCATGGCAGCCTCACCCGCTGTTTTCGGGATTTATATCAGCCAGCCTTAAGAACAGGAGTGAAAAGTAATGGAAAGGTCCAACCCTGCCGTTCAGGTTGGAGATATAATGATCGGCGGCGGTTCACCTCTTGCTCTCATTGCAGGCCCATGTGTCATTGAATCGGCAGAATCCTCCCTCCTGGCTGCCAGGACACTTTCGGAAATATGCGACAGGGTCGGGATTCCGTTTATTTTCAAATCCTCCTTCGATAAGGCGAACAGGACTTCGGTAGAATCGTTCCGCGGCCCCGGAATCGAAGAGGGAGTGGAGATCCTCCGGATTGTCCAGCGGGAGGTGGGCGTACCGGTGACGTCGGACGTTCATGACATCAGCCAGGTGGATATCCTTGCTGACGTGCTGGATCTTTTCCAGGTCCCTGCTTTTCTGTGCAGGCAGACGAGCCTGCTGTCTGAAGTGGCCGGTACGGGCCTTCCAATCAACGTGAAAAAGGGGCAGTTCCTTGCGCCGTGGGATGTCAAGGGCATAATTGGCAAGGTCCGCAACGGGGACAAATTACTGATCACAGAAAGAGGCACGACCTTTGGTTACAACAATCTGGTTGTGGACTTCAGATCGTTCCCGGTGATCCGCCAGTTGGGAGTTCCGGTGGTCTACGACGCGACCCACAGTCTACAGCTTCCCGGTGGCCTCGGCGACAGTTCAGGAGGGATGAGGCAGTATGTTCCGCATCTGTGCCGGGCAGCAGTGGCCTGCGGCCTGGACGCCCTCTTTATGGAGGTCCACCCCGATCCGGATTCAGCACCGTGTGATGGTCCCAACATGTGGCCTCTTGGGGATCTGGAGGGTCTTTTGAGGGTATTGCTGGCAATTGACAAAACAGCGAGAGAAGGACTTTCGAAGTGAAACCCGTTGATCACGACAGCGTTCTTTCAGTCGCGGGAAAAGTTCTCTGGATCGAGGAACAATCCCTGGCTGAATTGAGGGGAAGGTTGGGCAGTGAGTTTGTCGAAGCCGTGGAACTTCTTCTGTCATCCAGGGGGAGGGTGGTCTTCGCCGGTATGGGAAAATCAGGACTGGTCTGCCGGAAGATAGCAGCCACCTTTGCCAGCACCGGTACGCCGGCTCTTTTCATGCATCCGGCGGAAGGGGGGCACGGTGATCTCGGTATGCTCCGGTGAGACGGAGGAGATGATAAAGATCCTGCCCGCCGTAAAGAGGCTCGGTATACCCATTATCTGTATGACCGGAAGCATTGATTCCACCCTGGCCAAGAGAGCGGATGTCGTCCTCGATATTTCGGTTACGGAGGAAGCCTGTCCCCTCGGACTGGTCCCCACAGCCAGTACAACCGTCACCATGGCCCTGGGGGACGCTATGGCAGTGGCCCTGCTGGAAGTGAGGGGGTTCACCGAGGAGGATTTCGCTCTCTTCCATCCCGGGGGGGCCCTGGGGAGGCGTCTTCTCACTGTCGGAGACATCATGCATACCGGAGAGGATATCCCGCGGGTCCC
>QIEJ01000257.1 GCA_003228585.1 Pseudomonadota bacterium | reverse complement strand
ATAGTCTATCTTGACATCAACGCTCCCGCGACGAGGAGGATGCCGGTGGCTATTCAGGTTCCGGTGCCCCTGGATGATACGGACCCTGACCCCATTCTGATTGCGGAGGTTCGGGATGTGATAGCCGGGGACCTGGGTTTTTCAGGGGTTTTTCGAGTCCTGGACCCTCTTCTGTACCTTGAGGATGAGGAAACTTCGGGGATTGGACCGGGCACCTTCGATTTTGATGACTGGGAGTTGATCAACGCAGAGGCCTTGATAAAGATCGGTTACTCCACCAGACCCAATGGCGATATCGAACTGGAATTTCATCTTTACGATGTTTTTCAAAGGAGGTCGCTCGCAGCAAGGAAGTGGAAAGGCAAGCCCGGCCAGGTACGTCGTATAGCACACATGTTTTCCAATGCGGTCATGAAGGAGATTACAGGTGAGGACGGAATTTTTCTCACGATGCTCCTTTACGTTCAGAACAGGGGTGGTGCCAAGGATATCTACGTTTCGGATTACGATGGAAAGAATCCGGGAAGGGTGATCCACAACCGGTCCATTAACCTGTCGCCCGCCTGGTGGCCCGGAAGAGACGGGCTGGTTTACACCTCCTATAAGAGGGGATCCCCCGATCTATTCTCGAAGAGATTCGGGGGAGATGAGAAGAAACTCACTGCCGGAGCCGGTGTTGATGTCGGCGCCAGTTTTTCCCCTGACGGCAGGACTTTAGCGTTCATGGGCAGCGTGGACGGAAACTCGGACATATACACCATGGATACGAACGGGAACAACAGGACCCCGCTTACCCGGCTCAGAAGCATCGAGGCATCGCCGACATGGTCTCCGGACGGGAAACGAATTGCTTTTGTTTCCGATCGTTACGGTACGCCTCAGATTTTTGTCATGAATGCCGACGGAACAGGTGTCCGCAGGATTACCTATGAGGGTTCCTATAACACCACTCCTGCCTGGTCTCCGGATAGTGAGCTTGTTGCATATACATCCAGGACGGGTGGAAGGATCGGTATTTTCCTGGTAAATCCAGACACTCTCGAGTCCCGCCCCCTTGTGGGGGAGGCGGGCAACAACGAGGACCCATCCTGGTCCCCCGATGGGCGGTTTATCAGTTTTACCTCCAATCGAACCGGAACAGATATATCTGGTCGACAGGGAGGGAAGAAGGGAGATCAGGGTTACCGCCGGCAGAAGTGACAAGACTTCCCCGGCGTGGTCGCCCAGATAGCTATAAACCGTAACCACCAGTTGACGGTTTACAATGTAAGTTCGATACTGTATATTTTGCCGATAAAACTGTGAGATTCAAGATTGGTGACTTCGCAAAAGTCCCTCCTGGACTTCTGCGACACTATCAGGATAGCTCAGTAAAGTCAGGATAGCTCAGTAAAGTAATTTCAGGTTTTTTTATACTCGGTGCCGTTTTGCCTGCCTTGGGGGCGGGCAACAGATAAGATGGTAATAAATCACGTTTTTCGGGAGGTGGACAGTGATCCTTAAGAAGAGCAGATTTTTAATACCGGTCGTTTTCGTCAGTATCCTTACCCTTTTTGTGGTTGGCGCCTGTTCCAAGAAAGCGCCTATGGAACCGGAGGCTGGGGCAGAATCAATGACCATCACCACCCCACCGGTGGAGCAGCCGGCGGTTAAGCCCTATGAGCCCCCTCAGGAGGTAGTTGTCGTTGAGGAGGTCAAAGAGCCGGTGGTTATGGCTGAGGAAGTTGTTGAAGAGATTGAGGTTGGAGACATCTTCTTTGCTTTTGACGTTTATGCCCTCTCCCCTGAGGCTCGAAAAATCCTGGCAAATAATGCAGAGATCCTTCGCGGAGCATCCGGGGTAAAGATCCTCGTGGAGGGTCACTGTGATGAAAGAGGCACCAGGGAATACAATCTTGCCCTTGGTGAGCGGAGAGCCAACAGCGTCAAGAAGTACCTTGTTTCCCTCGGGATCTCGGGTTCCAGGATCCAGACCGTCAGCTACGGCGAGGACCGACCCTTCAAAATGGGGTCCAACGAGTCGGCGTGGAAGCAGAACAGGCGGGCTCACTTTGTCGTTAGATAGGGCCTGAGTACAATTAACCCATGAGATTCATTAGCGGTCTTACAGGTCTGTTGGCGTTCGCTGTTATGCTGACTGCCGGGTGCGCGACAGCGGTTGATATGAGCTCAGTTAACACCACCCTGGACAACCAGGAAGCCCGTATCAGGAAGCTGGAGCAGAGGCCCATGGCTCCCGCCGGTCAGGTGGCCGATACAAAGACGGATCTGGCCCGTATAGACAAGGAGCTGATGACCGTTCGGAAGGCTTATGCTGATAGCCAGGTTGCTATCGAAAATCTTCTGGAGAGACTGGAGGCTCTGGAGGCCTACATTCAGGAATCCGACCTGAACATGGCCGACCTGAGGAAAATGGGAGGCCGACTGGATCGTTCCATGGAGAACCTCGCCAACAGATTAGAGGCCGAAATCAGGAGCCTGGGAGAGAAGATCAGGGAGTTGTCGGCAGGGAGCCAATAGGTTCAGAGGCCTTTGCATATAGATGTTCGAAGGCGGTTTCTTCACGGGAACCGCCTTTTTTATGTGACGGTCCGGTGCCCGGGGGGGTGAAAATTCCATATTTCAGATTCCATATTCCAGGGTCTGGATCCAAGATCCAAAATCCAAAAGAGAGCGCAGTCACTGCGAGGAGCGTCGAGACAGGACGAGAGCGACGCGGCAGTCTCATCCTGCAGGGATTGCTTCGTCCCGCTGGTCCTCGCAATGACGAGCGCAACGACTTCTGACACCTGATCGACCTTAACCCTGTGGTCCAGGCCTTCGCGAACTCCGGTTCCTTTGCGGTGGGACAGCTCTCCGGCCCACAAACATGTAGAAAAACTTTCGATGACATGCTATTTTGCAGAACATTCTGCACCATCTGGATGAGAGGCGCGCCATTCTTAAGCTGGACGATATAAGAAAAAAGGACACAGGTCCTCTCACCCCCACTCAGAGGAGGGTGATGGATTTCGTCCTGAAACGTCCTGAAGAGGTTGTGTTCCTGACAGCTTCCCGTCTGGCGCTCCGGCTTGATCTCAGCGACACATCCATTGTCAGGCTGGCCCAGGCCCTGGGTTATGACGGATATCCCGACCTCCAGAGACACCTGAGGGGACTCGTGCAGAAGCGCCTTGTCAC
>QIEJ01000171.1 GCA_003228585.1 Pseudomonadota bacterium | reverse complement strand
GCCCCGATATCAAGGGCGGGAACTAACGCGTTTTCAGAGTACAGGACGAGCCGGTAATTATGCTAGAATAGCGTGTCTGTCATTTTTGTTGTAGAGTCATTGTCAGGGACTCCAGGTATTGCACAGATTAATATTCATCTGATGGGGAATTGTGAATGGGAGCTTTCGCAAAATACCGCCGTCGTACTTTTTTTGCCCCGATCGCAGCCGTGGTTGTCGCCGCGGCCTGTATCACTCTTTCCACTTCCGCCGCGGCAGCGGAGTACGACCTTAACTCACGGACCTATCTGTACCTGTACGAGAGGGATCAGGTAGCGGGCGAAACGCAGAAGTTCGCTCCCCTGTACGAATATCTTTCCCTGGACGTGTGGGAAGTGGGCAACCCGGACCTTTCCTTTCATTTTTACGGGTGGGGCCGGCTGGACCTGGCTGACGAGAGCCGGGGCTCGAGCACCAACGGGAACCTGTCCAGCGCTTATCTTCAGTACCTTCATCCCAGGGGCAACAGCCTGGCAAAATTCGGGCGCTTCTTCCTTGCCGAGGGAACCACCACCGAGGTTATGGACGGCCTCTTTGTCAAGGGCGTCACCAGGAGCGGTTTCGGGGCGGCTCTGTACGGAGGCAGTCCCGTGGAGAACACCATCACGTCTTCCGGCGGTGGTGACTCCCTTTTCGGCGGCAGGGTCTTTTACGTATCCCCGGGAGTGACCGAGGTTGGTCTGGGTTACTTCCATGAGAACGGGGATTTTCAGGGCGAGAACCGTGAGGAGATAGGTGGTGACCTGTGGCTCCGGTTTGCCAGGTCCCTGGACCTGACCGGCAGGGCCGTGTACAACGTCGTCACCGAGGCTCTCGCCTCACACCGGCTGGCCCTTCGCCTGGTTCCCGTCAGGACGGTTGATCTGAAGATTGGGACGGAGGGATACAAGTACAAGGACCTCTTCCAGGGGGTTCTGAACCCGGCGTTCCTTCCTCCTGCCATTAATCCGGATGACGAGGTCCAGAATCTGTTTGCGGACCTGGACTGGCAGGCCTCGGGGATCCTGATCGTTCAGGCCGGCATCAAGAGCATCCGTCATCTGGAATCCGATCCGGGAGACGCACTGCGGGGTGAGGCGGGTTTTCGTGTCAACCTCAAGGGGCCCGTCAACCTGCTGGGTATCTCAGCTGCCGTCCAGACGGCTGACCAGAAGCAAAATGAGTATCAACAGTTCCGGGGCTGGCTCATGGGTTCCGTGAACAGGTGGAAATTTTCCCTGGACGGCCTGACCTGGTTCTATGAAGAGACCAGCGGCGGCGAGGACACCACTGTTCAGATAGTGGGATCGGCCGGTTACCAGATCAGTCCTGCTTTCGCTCTTTCCGGGGATCTGAGGTATACCCAGAGCCCCCAGTTCAAGGAAGATGTGGCTCTTCTCCTGAGAGCTGATCTTCAGCTTGGAAGTTCGGGGAGAGGAGAGTAACGATGCGCCCGGTTTTGAGATTGGCTCCTTTTTTCATTCTGGTTCTTCTTCTGGCCGCCGGTTGCGCAGCCATGTCCGACAAGGAATCGGTCCCCCCCCGCCACCCGGAGGAGCTGGACCCGGGCCGCGCCAACTGCCTGGAGTGCCACGATGACGAGACATCCGGGGCCCTGAAGCCTTACGGCTCCTTCGTGCACACGGCGGTATTTCTCCGGGAACACGGCTCCTACGCTGCCCAGGGCCAGAACCTGTGCGCGTCGTGCCACGGTCCCGCATTCTGCCAGACGTGTCACGCCGTGGAGGATGAGCTCCTGCCGAGCATTAAGTCTGGTGACCGGCCCGACCTGGAGCTGCCCCACCGCGGTGATTATATCATTCAGCATCAGATCGA
>QIEJ01000127.1 GCA_003228585.1 Pseudomonadota bacterium | reverse complement strand
CCGACACTGATTCCTTCCACGTAAATCGGCAGGACACTGTGCATCGTGGCGTAGAATTTTACCCGCTTTCCGAGTAGACTGCCCGCTCCTTTTGCGACGTGCTCCGCGGAGACTTCATCGAAGAGAGCCATGATTTGCGTCATGCGATCCCTGGCATCCTTTACGTGCGTGTTATCGGGATACTGCCGGATGAACCTGCGGTAGCCGCCCAGATGATCCGCTGACCGAAAGGGAAGAAAGATGAGCGCGTCCCTTCTCATCCTGGCGCCTTCAACGTAGTAATTCCCGGGATGTTTCTCAATGAACTCCTCAAAAGCCTGTACTGTTCCTCTAAGCTTGAAGGGCCTGTAAACGATCCCGTCGGCGATCCTGACAGCTTCCTCTTTCAACTCACTTTTTGGATATCTCGACACGAACTCCCGGAACACGCTCTCCGTCCCGATCTGGTGAGCCTCGAGAAAGTCTCCGTATTCCCTGAGATTGCTGAACACCAGAATCACGTCTGTCAGGCGGATCTGATTGGCCACAGAAGTGGCAAAAGGCTCACTGATTATCACGTCACTGAAAATGTCCCTGACTTTGATCTGTATAACAGGCTCGCCTTTTTCTGTAAAAACAAACAGGGTATCTCCCTTGGCGATTGTGTCCAGGTTGTTCCCCTGGCGGCTGATCTTGACCACGGGGGAAACAGTCCCGAGGGTGGCCCCCCCTCTGATAACTTCAGCCGAGGCGAGATCCGCCCTTGAGAGACCCAGTGTCAGGGCCAGAAAAACAAACGTTAAGAGGGTTTTTCTCATGGACTTTCTCCTGATACAGAACCCGGTGGAATCAGATCGACCAGGGTCGCTCCCCACCCGCCCGCAGTGTCCTCGGCATTTCTGAATGTCCTGACGATGGACAGGCTGGTCAGGAGATCTCTTACGGCTTTTCTCTGAACACCTTTTCCCTTGCCGTGGATAACTCTCACCTCAAGGATACCCTTATCCCGACAGGCGCGAAGATATTCCTCCACGACACTGAGGATCTCTCCGGGTTGAAACACATGCAGATCCAGGACCCCGTCCAGAGGCACATCGACCGGATCGTTTGCATGCACCAGTCCGTTCGGGCTCCTCTGGTCATCAGGCAATTCGGCATCCCTCAACGGTTTCATCGTCCGCCGGTGTCACGGTAACTGTCTCCTCCCTGCCGTCCGGTCCCTCAACAGTGACATCGGCCTGCTTCCTCTCTGATGCCTTGCTGTATCGCACTGTTATTGAGGCCGCCAGTTGAAGATCACCCCCTGTGGCAGATTCCTCGACCAGGGTCAGCGGCCCCGGATAATCGTTAACATTCAGGGAAAAATCTCTGGATCCAATAAGACCGGCGAGGATCTCATTGTCAGCCTGATGGCGGCCCACCACGATTTTTGCCCCCCCGGGTGACCGGAAATGACGGCCGACCTTCAGACGTTCTATATCCAGGGCTGTGGCATCCGGATTCCGCATGAACAGATCCTTCAGCCTGACAGAAAATCCCGGGTCTGTCAGCAGACATCCTCCTCCCGGTGATGAAAACTCCGTTATATCGAATTTTTCCGCTAACTCTATCTGCCTTTTCCTGGAACGTCCCTGTATATCCAGAAGCCTGGAACGGTCCACAAGACCGGAAATTTCAATCTCCGTTTCGGGAAGCAGCCGGGCAGACAAGGGTCTGAGAATCAATCCCTCGTATCCGGATGTTTTCTCAACCGTACGGAGCGCCCCGGGATTCTGAGACATAGGCCTCTGTCCAAAATCGGCCTGAAGATCCGCCAGGAGATCGCCCGCTTTTTTGAACATCATGGCATGACAGTCGATGCACGGGTTCATATTCTTCCCATATCCATGCGCCGGATCTTTCACCATTGCCAGGTGATCCTCCGTTATGTCCAGGATTATGTGTCTAATTCCAAGAATCCGGGCCGCACGCTCCCCGCGCGCGCTTCCGAAGAAGGGGGTTTTAAAAGTAATACCGACGACATCGATGCCCTGGCCCATGAGAATCCTTGGAGCGAGCATACTGTCGAGTCCGCCCGACATGAGCCCGATGCCGCGGACCGGGATCTGTTTTTTCGGCTCTGGTTCCATCAATGGATCCTCTCTCGTTGGTTTTCTTCCGTTTCTATAATTCATGATCCTTTCATTGATATAGTTTTACGTTTCATGTTTCAAGTTTCAAGTTGAAAAACACATTAAAATCCCCGGGCCAGCGGTGCCGACCCGGGGTAGTGTGCGTTGTGCCGCTTAGAGGATCTTTTACTTGTTCGCCACGAAGCTTTTGACGAATTCGGTGGTAACCGATTTGGGCCTCTCGATGGGGGCGCCCAGGGCACGGTTGTAAACCAACTGGGCA
>QIEJ01000128.1 GCA_003228585.1 Pseudomonadota bacterium | reverse complement strand
CCGGTGTCGAACCCCCTGGTACGTACCGGGCGCCGATGGCCATGTCATAATTTTCGATCAACACGGCCTGGATGAGGTCCGGCAGAACCTCTGGTGGATGGCTCAGGTCGGCGTCCATCACGACGATGACATCCGAACTGCAGGTTCGGGCGGCAAAAATAACGTCACCGGCCAACCCTCCCCCGCCCACACACTGAACAAGCCGCACAGGATGGCCTGATTCCCACTCTCTTACAATATCCACCGTGCCGTCGTTTGAACCCCCATCGGCTATTACGACCTCTACCTGGACATTAACGCTTTGCAAAGCGGACAGAGTCCGCTCGAGCACGGGCTGAACATTCTCCCTTTCGTTAAGAGTCGGGATGACCACTGAAACCGATTTTTTCATTAACCAGAACCTTTCGGCCGCAGAGCATAGCACTGGAGGGCTGATTCAGTCCAATTTCACTTCGCTGCGGAGTTTCTTGATTTTCCCTCTTCTCTTCTTCCCCTCCATCTCTCTTTCCCTGACGGCCCTGGATTTCTTCGAGGGGATACGAGGCTTGGGGCGTTTATTCTTTTCCTCCAGTTTTCCGGCCAATCTGTCAAGAGCATCCAGGAGGTTCCTGTGCTGAGACCGGTGGGACTGACCGACAACGATAATCCCCGTTGGAAGATGCTTAAGACGCACCGCCGAATCGGTGACATTGCGGTGCTGGCCGCCTGGCCCGGATGCCCGGAAGGTGGTTATTTCGCACTCCTTTTTGAGTTTGTCGAGGTCCATCTCAGTTTAGAATACAGAAGACAGCAGACAGTAAACAGAAAAAACTTTTACTTCTACTGCTACTTATACTTCTACCGTTGATGGCGTTGCAAAAAATCCCGGGTAGACTTTTTGCGACCCTGTCACTGTTAATGCTATAATCTTTTTATGTCCGACACCGTTGAAACCTTTCTCGAACAATGCTCCTCCTGCGGACAGTGCCGGAGCGCATGCCCTTTCCTGGACAAACACGGCAATCCTGAGGAAATCATCCTGCAGCGGCCCCATCTCGCTTTCCTCTGTGCCAATTGCACGGGATGTGATCGACTGTGTCCCCAGGATCTTTCCCCATCCGAGGCCCTTTTCCAGACCAAGCACCGGTTGATTGAGGAAGGAAGAATTTCCGGAAAGGCCCGATCCGCCCTGAGATCAGCCCGGAGTTTTGCTCAGAGAGGCCACAAGGCGCCGTTTGTCCATTACGCCGACAGTGAAACGGTTTTCTGGCCTGGCTGCTCTCTGGCCGGCACAAGCCCTGAAACTGTTCGAAAGACGACAACCCTTCTCGAAAGGATACTGAACACGGAAGTGGGTCTTGTCCTCGATTGCTGTTTCGACCCTCTCTACCAGATGGGTGACACGGAATCGGCCAGGGAAGCCTGTGATCGTATCCTAAACAGGTTCAACAGGGCCGGCAACAGGAGGATCATCGTCGGCTGCCTGAACTGCAAGAAAGTGTTCAGGGACTACCTGCCCGATCTGGATGTCCAATATATCCTGGAGGTTTTACCCGGGGACACCGTCATAAAGGTTCCCGACGGTTTCCCGTACATGCACTACCCGTGCCCCTTCTACCGGTTTGACGGTATCTCGGAAAAAGCAAGAACAATTATGGAGCATACCTCGGTTGAGAAAGTTGACGAGCAGATGATGCCTGCCTGCTGCGGCCTGGGCGGGGGTATTCACGAACAAGACCCCGGTCTGGCGGCTGAATTTACCGAAAAGGTAACCATGGACGCATACGGAGCGTACATCGTCACGGCCTGTATGGGCTGGCAAAAACACCTTCCTGAAGAAGGGAAGGGAAACCTATCATATCCTGGAGTTGATCTGCGGCGCGAAGCCCAAAAAAAGGTCTGTACCGTCAGCCATCAAGTGGGCCAACAGGCTGTCGCTGGCTCAGTCACCGCCCTCCCCCGCTTCTAAAAAACCCGCCAGATAACAAAAGACCGGTTCGGGTCTGAACTCAGACCGGTTAATGTGATCAACCTCTCTTATTGTGCCCCTTCCACTTGCAGGTGCTTATACCCAACAACGCATAAGGAGGGCAATATCCGATGGCGCTTGTC
>QIEJ01000059.1 GCA_003228585.1 Pseudomonadota bacterium | reverse complement strand
GTCGTTATTCTCGGCACCAGAGATGACAGGAAAGCTTTCCTGGTCTGTGTTGTGAGCCGGGATCTTACCGACAGGTTTCCCGCCTCGAAATTTTTAGAGCGGCTGGCTCCCATAGTTGGAGGCAGCGGAGGGGGCAGGCCTGACATGGCTCAGGCCGGAGGTAGAAAACCGGGGAAACTCCCTGAACTTCTGGACCAGGTGGAGACAGTTCTGGGCGAGATGGTCTCATGATATTTGCCGGGAAACTGAGCCTCCTATGGCTGTTGCTCCTGCCGCTCATTTTTTCAGCGTGCTGGATCCCCCTCCCAAGGGACACGGCCATCGTCGTACAGGTCCTCGAGGGGGCTGACCCCACCGGCATTCCCATAGAAGGGGTGGCTGTGCTCATTGATGGACAGCCCAACCTGACCAGAGGGGACGGTACCGTATTCCAGAGCCTTTCCATAGGGGGCCTTTATCCTGTTCAGGTGGACGTTGAAACTCTGGGGGATCCCCAGGGCGGAAGACGATGGACCCTCCTGGGAAGCCAGATCTCCGGGGAAGGCCCCGAGGGGACATACGTTGCCTATGCCGCCGCGGGTTCGCGCTGTTTGATACGACCATGACGGTCCCTGTCGAGGAGGGTTTTATCACCGTGGTGACAGTATACGTTTCACCGCTGCTGGTATCGCCTGCCGACAACCAGTGGGTGACGGATGGAAGGGATGCATCTTCTCCCTATCGATCCTCCAACATCGATGAATTCGCGAGTACCATCCAGCCGACCTTCTGGTGGCGTCAGGAGCCGTCCTTGTCCGGAACCGTGAACTTCACCTTCCAGATGTGGCAGGATACTGACGGCGACACCCGTTTCCCCCTGGGCGTCGAGAATCCACTGGACTATGAAGATATCATGGATCCGGACTTATCGGCCTATATCCCACCCGACTGGCAGGTTCCCCTCGCGGGTCTGCAGACAGCCGTCCCGGGAAGCACAAGCGAGGTCCACCTCCTGTCGGGCGCTGCCGTCGACGCCGTTGACGGCACAAATGTCTCCTATGACGTGTACTATGCCCAGACCCCGTTCTGGGACAACAATCAGTGGGAGAACAACAACGTCATCAGAGGTGTATCTGTAATCCCGGATGGAGGGGCTGAACGGTCGGTTCTGTCTTTTACCACATCCGGTTTCACGGCGAAGAACGGTGTCCAGTATACCTTCGGATTAAGGGCACAGGATACCTCGGCCAACCTGGACACCTTTTCGGGGACCAACACGGGCAATGCCACACCAGTCTCGGGAAATTCTCCTCTTGGAAGCGTGACGAACTTTGCCATAAACAGTGCAGATTCAGGATGGGCCTCGTTTATATTCAGTGGAAGGGCGACGGCCACCAACTTCCGCGTCTATGCCGGTCCCAACGCGAATGTCGTATTCAATGAGAAATACATTCGTAAGACCTTCACTGGTATTCCCTCTCCTCCGGGCAATTCTTATCTGGGAACCCTGACGGGCCTGATCAACGGCACAAACTACTATATCGGAGTCGAGCCTTTCGCGGCCAACAACGATGTCGGGGTGGCGGGAAGTCCTCGTGCTGCTTCTCCCGCGGCATCACCCGGCGATACCAACGCGCCCATCTGGGACAATGGCGGATTCATTACCGCGACAACCGCCGGGATGCCCTCTGGAGCCGTCAATGTGAGCTGGGACACAGCCACTGATGGTTCTTCGCCCGTTATCTACAGATTGTACCACGGATTTAATGTGTCATCCTCCGACGCGGCGGCCAGGGCTGCCGGGGTCTATGCCTTTATCGACACCACGGCAGCGACAGCGGACCTCCAGGACCTGGTCAATAATGTGACCTACGATTTTGCGATCAGGGCCCTAGACAGTGTCGGCAATGCTACGAACCCCGCCATCGCTACGACCCTGACCCTCTCATCATTGGCCGACACCACAGGACCTGTCTGGAACACAGAGAGACCAGGGATGTTCACCAGCGTCAGCTGGTCCTCCGGTTCCACGATCTATCCTCTGGGCTGGACCTACGACTATGACGGTTTCGCCCTCAGGCAGAATCCGAGGCCACCGAACAATCCGCCCCAGGGCGAGTACGTCTGGCGCGTGATCCAGGACAACGGAATCAACCCCCCGGTGGACCCGGTGGAAAGCAAACTGGGTGCCTTTTACACCTACAACGGTTATTATTACTGGTCCACGGCAAGCGGCGCTCTGAAGATGAGCACCCCATCGAGCAATGTCGATCACAGACGGGTGTTCACCTTCCTGGAACTCGGGCTGCCGCCGGTCAACCAGCCATCGGAGATCATGACGACGCCCCTTGATGCCACGGCGGGATCGATCAGCAGTTATCAGCAGCGCCCAGCAGTGGATTTTGCCGGCCTTCTGTCCTCCAATACCCAGAGGGATCCGGACCAGGTCAACCAGATGATCATCCGGTACGATACCAACGCCGACG
>QIEJ01000103.1 GCA_003228585.1 Pseudomonadota bacterium | reverse complement strand
CTACATGGAACTGCCGTACGAACTTGGAGAGATGCCGTACATGGATGCGGCGCTGGCACCTCTTGAACCTGTTGGTTTTCTGGAGAGCCGTGAGGGGACAGAGAAATGGGCTCGATACGGTATCGCGGCGGCCAGGCCGCTGCTAAAGATCAGCGGTTCAAGGGGACACTATACTTTGGAAGACAGAAGCGGCCATGTCAGCCGGGGCCGGACCGATGACCCCCTTGATCTTCTTCGATCAATGGGGCCCATTGGCTATGTCCCGGCCGGTCTGTCTTCATTCCGCTATGTAGGGGGATGGCTGGGGTCTCTGGGATATGAGACCTCCGGGCAGTTCGAGGGGATTGCCCGGGCTGCCACGGATGACCTTGATCTGCCCGATTTTACTTTTTTTATCCCTTCGATCCTTGTTCTCAAGGATGGTGTCCAGAAACGCCTTGTTCTCGTCGCCTGGTCTCCCGAGGGAGAGGATCCGGAGACTCTGCTGGAGGAGGCGTTCTCGTGCCTTCAGAGTGCCGGTGAAGTATCCAAAAAACCCCTGGACGACACCCCCAAAAAAGCGAGGTCATCCCTGCGCAGTAAGGATTTCCAGCAGGCCGTGGTTGACGCCAAACGCCTGATCGCGGATGGTGAGATGATCCAGGTCGTGCTTTCCAGCCGGTGGGAGATCTCTCCTGCACCTTCACCGGAGGCGGTTTACGATGCCCTCTCCGAGCTCAACCCGTCGCCTTATCATTTCTACCTCCGGCTTCCGGGCGGGATTCTCCTTGGGGCCTCCCCGGAGCTGCTGGTTCGCAGGGAGGCCGAGACCCTGACCGTTCGCCCCATAGCAGGCACGAGGAGGAGAGGCAGAAATGAGAAGGAAGATCTTGAGAACGCTGCGGATCTTCTCGCGGATCCCAAGGAAAGGGCTGAGCATATCATGCTCGTCGATCTGGGCAGAAATGACCTGGGACGAGTTTCGGCGCCCGGGTCTGTGGAGGTCACCCGCCGGATGGATGTTGAGTATTATTCACATGTCATGCACCTGGCATCGGAAGTCCGATCGTATATCGCTTCCGGAATGGATTCATACGATACATTGAGGGCGTCCTTCCCCGCCGGCACTGTTTCCGGGGCTCCAAAGATCAGGGCCATGCAGGCCATCGCCGAGATGGAGCCGGTGGTGAGAGGGCCATATGCCGGAGGTGTAGGATATTTCGACGTCCGGGGGAATATGGATTTCTGCATCACCATCCGGTCCATCTTCTATTCCGGCAAGCGTGCCTTTGTACAGTCCGGGGCCGGGATTGTTTACGATTCGGTGCCCGAAAGGGAGTACGATGAGATCCAGGCGAAGGCGGAAGCCATGTTCCGGGCGTTTGGCAACGTCCAGATCAGTGATTAGGGATCAGGGGAAAAAGCTTTTACCGCAGAGGACACAGAGGACACAGAGGAAACCTTTAGACTTGGGATTGAAATTTATGAAAGAAGTTCGAACTTAAGGTGCGGGAGAATGGGTGAAATGCAAGGCCGCAGGGAGCGTGGGACCGGAGACGTACGTTGTTAGTACTTCGAGGATCACGCGCGACTGAGAACGCCGCAGATTGCCCGTTATCGCGCACCGCATTAACACCGGAGAGAAAATGGTACTGATAATAGATAACTACGATTCGTTTACCTTCAATATCTACCAGGCCGTCAGCACCATGGCCGATGAGGTTAAGGTGGTGAGAAATGACCAGATCACTGTCGAGGAAATAGAGGCCATGCCCTTGACCCACTTCATTATCTCTCCCGGTCCGGGAAGGCCTGATAACGCGGGGATCAGTAAAGAGGCAATCCGGCGTCTGGCCGGCACAGTGCCTGTCCTGGGTGTCTGTCTGGGGCACCAGGCTATCGGTGAGGTCTTTGGGTGTAA
>QIEJ01000161.1 GCA_003228585.1 Pseudomonadota bacterium | reverse complement strand
CCTGTCTCCTCGGCGTCGGAAGCCAGTGAGTCAGCCGCTTCCCTCAGGTTGGTCGTGGCCAGCGCCAGTTTCTGACTCCCTTCAAGGCGTTTGTTATAGACCGGTTCATCAACCTGTCATTTAATATGTCGTGTTTTTCCTCTTTGGACCCTTCCGGATTCACCGAGATCTCCTGTATATCCCGCCGAGTTACTTTGTTTTTTAAAATACAATATCGTTCCCGGGTGGGCAAGTGATTTGACGCTACCGCCTTGACGGTCATGTAATAATGGCCAATAATATAAAAAGATGCTGAACATCTGAACGAACATTGGGAGAAGCCTTGCAACATCAGGGCGATGACAATATACACTTCCAGGATGACGGGAGGTCCATCTTGGGAAGGGAAGGCCGAGGCAAGCTCCAGGATTTTTGGACAAGCCTGAAAAAGACCGGCAAAGGTATTCTGATGATGGATTACGATGGGACATTGGCGCCCATCGATGCCCACCGGAAACAGGCTTTTCCTTTCCCGGGTGTGCGTGAGCGGGTCAGAAAAATTACCCGGTCGCCTGACTGCCGCCTTGTGATCGTCAGTGGCCGCTGGACCACCGAACTTGTCGGGCTGCTGGACCTCGATCCCGTTCCGGAGATCTGGGGCTGCCACGGCATGGAGAGACTGCACCCTGATGGACTTCTGGAGACCGGGGATCTGCACGAGCAGGAGATCCTGGGCCTCGTGGAGGCTGATCGGTGGGCCATCAGTGAAGGTCTGAAAGAAATAAGCGAAAAGAAGCCGGGCTGCGTGGCCCTTCACTATGAATGCGATGAAACCCTGGGACCTGAACTCAAGGAGAGGGCCAGAAAAACATGGGCGAGGATCGCCCGGAATAGAGGGCTGGACGTTCATGAATTCCACGGAGGGATCGAACTCAGGCCGCCGGGGTACGATAAGGGTAACGTTGTGAACACCTTGCTTTCCGAGTCCGAGGGTGATCCTGTGGCTGTATTTCTCGGGGACGGCCTTTCTGACGAAGACGCCTTCAGAGCTATCAAAGGGCGAGGGTTGGGGATCCTGGTCAGTCAGGAGTGGCGGCCAACCGAGGCCCAGGCATGGCTGAAGCCACCTGGCCAGCTCCTGGATTTTCTCGATACGTGGTCCGAGATCTGTGGAGGTGAAAATTGAACCTTGAACATCTGATTGAAACCGTTTTCCTTGGCAACACGTTGATCAATTGGGGTATTGCGGTTGTCTTGTTCGCGGCTGTCTATCTCGGCCTCGTCATTGGCAAAAAAATCGTTTCCCGCCAGCTGGATAAACTGGCAGTAAAGTCAGAGACAGATATTGATAATTTCATAGTAGATCTGCTCAAGGTGCGGACGAAGCGACCACTTTTAATGCTTTTTGCCTTGTACGCAGGCTCCCTTGTTCTGACCTTGCCTTTACAGATCGGGCGGACCATCTCCAACATCTTTCTGATCGGATTGGCCCTCCAGCTGGGCCTGTGGGGCAACGGTATCATCAATTTCATCATCTCCCGCCGTGCGGCGCGTGAGCAGGACGAAGAGCTCAAGATCGAGGCCTATTCGGTCATCTCCTTGATAGCAAGGGCCGTTCTTTGGTCGGCGATCGCCCTTGTCGCACTGAACAACATGGGCGTCAAGGTCACCGCTCTGGTCGCCGGCCTCGGGGTTGGCGGTATCGCCGTTGCCCTGGCACTTCAGAACATCCTGGGCGATCTCTTTGCCTCGCTCTCTATTGTCTTTGATAAGCCATTTGTTGTGGGAGATTTTATTGTCATCGATGACCTGATGGGCAATGTGGAACACGTTGGTCTGAAAACGACCCGGATCCGGAGTCTTTCAGGGGAGCAGCTGGTTTTTTCCAACACCGATCTACTCTCAAGCAGAGTCAAGAACTACGGGCGCATGAACGAGCGCCG
>QIEJ01000271.1 GCA_003228585.1 Pseudomonadota bacterium | reverse complement strand
GCGCGTGAACGAGAGTGATGTCGACATCACCATTTTCAGCCAGCTTCAATGCCTTTCCGGTTCCAACTGCGATGACATCGACGTGGATGCCTGTTTTGTCCTCGAAAACGGGAAGAAGATAAGAGAGCAGTCCTGTGTTGTCCGTACTTGTGGTTGAGGACAACCTGAGGCGTTCTCCTCCATAAGCTCCCGTTACAACGCAAAGGACCAGGGACAACATAAGGGGAATGATTAGAAGATGCTTTACCATGTCTTATCGCCTTTCCTGAACGGTCACTAGAGGAGGATCCTTCCCGCGTCATTTACGTCGTAACCCATCAGGGATCCGGAGATCCTTTCGAACTCGTTATCCCGCATGAGTCCGAGCAAACCCTGAACCGTCTCATGGAAAAAATTCTCCTTTCGGATCACCAGATCGAATCTCTCCATGTGAAGGGGAATGAAATCAAGACCAAGCATCCCCGAAACCGCCTCGATCGCGAGGGCTGTATCGGCATCACCCCTCATAACACTCATTGCCGCATCCAGATGGCTGTCGACAGGGAGGCTGTCGCCAATGAGATCAACCGGGTCGAGGTCGAGGCGGTCCAGTTCCCGATCCAGCAGCAGCCGGGTCCCCGTACCTGCCTCTCGAATGGCGAACCGGTGACGGTTCCTGATAATGTCGCTTATGGAGCTGATACCCAGAGGATTGCCAGGTGGCAGGACAAGGCCCTGTTTCCTCAGTGCGAAAGCCACCACGGCGATCTCGTCACCGAGGATCTCTGTCAGATGTTCGATGCTGTTTCCGGTACCCTCAGGACTCATCAGATGAACACAGGCGATGTGACACAGTCCCCTTTTCAGAGCCAGAAGCCCTTCACTGCTCCCCGCTCGGGAGCGGAGGGGAATTGTCTCCGGGAAGCGCTTTCTGAACAGTGAGACGAGGTTGTCAAGGAGAGGGTCGTCGCTGCCGGCTATGAGCAGCAAACCTCCGGCACGGTCCAGCAAAAAGAGAGTGTTTCCGGGAGATTGGACACATGGGATTCGATCCAGCGGTCTATGAGGTGCCGGGGAAAGAGCCACTTGCCCGTGATCCTGGTGCCTGGCAGTCCTCTTTTGTGGATCAGTGTGTAAACCTGTTTTTCATTGATTCCCAGGTACTGCGCAACTTCCCTGGTGTCCAGAAAGGGTTTCGACACGATTTCGGACTCCATAACTGGCAACCTCGCAAAAAGCCTCTCCGAGCCATTTTGCGAGCCCATAAATACTGAATGTGTTAGGGGAAATATAGTATTGGAGGGATACTAAATCAAGAAAATTCTTACGTATTCTTACTTATTATGACATTTAGGTGCGCAGGTTTCAGGGCGCAGGGCGGTGCGGTTGTCATTGCGAACGGTCTGGCTGGTGAAGCAACCCCGGGAAAAGCATTACCACAGAGGAGAAAACCTTGAACCACAGTGCATCCGCTTCCAGGCTGCTCCACAGAGTTCACAGAGTAAAAGAAAAAAGCCCTTTCTTTTTTTACAATTGCCATGCTTGTCCCCAAAGCCTCACCTCAACTCCGTGTCACTCTGTGGTGATCTGAAACTCCGGTTACTGATTATCGTCTACCGGCGTGAGCAATAGAACCGTATCCTCGGCCTCCGGATCCGCCAGAGGCAGCCGCCTTAACCGGACCCTGATACCATCCTTTCCCCCGAAGGTTGCTGTCTCCGGATCGTCAAAGGTTGCTTCCTTGAGGTCGATGCCACAATCCGGCGCCATATCCTCCAGGCTTTGCCCTGTGAGGCTGTCGATAGTTTTCCTGAGCAGAGACACTGCACCTGGGCTGGCGTTTGTTACCCTGCCCCCGGAATCAAAGATCAACAGCGCTTTTTCCATCTCACCGAGGATGATGGAGATCTTGCTGTCAGCTTCAGAGAGTTGCCGTTCGAGCTGTTTCCTCCGGGTCAGATCCTTGACGATTCCGATAAAGTAGGTTTCATCTCCCGATCGGAAGCTGGTGCCGGCAAGTTCCGTTTCGACTATCTTCCCGTCCTTTCTCAGATATCGGGTCTCTTCCACCACCCGTCCGGGAGAACTCGTAAGTTTCCCGATCCTTTGATCCGAACCTGAACTGATCTCACGGGTGTTGAGGGTGAGCAGTTCATCACGCGAGTAGCCGAGCATCTCCAGGGCAGCAGGATTGGCATCGAGGTAATTGCCTTCCTTGTCAACAAAAAAGATCCCGCAATGAGCGTGATTGAAGATGTTCCGGTATCTTTCCTCGGATCTGATCATGTCTTCCTCGAGCATTTTCCAGTTGGTGACATCCTCGATGATGAGAAGAGCCTCGACAACCTTTTCGTTCCTTAACACCGGTATTCCATTGATTTTGAGGATATATGTACCGGATCCCTCCCCGGATCTGTAAACGGCCTCTTCCACGGTAATGCTGTTTCCCTTAAAAACCCTGTCCATCAGGGGCCGCAAACCGGCTTCGTCGATGAAGCCGTTGACTGGATCTTTTCCTTTATCAGAGTCGTGCTGGAACATGCTCTGAGCGGCGGGATTTTTCAGGGTTATCTCCCCATCCGGAGAGATCGTAATTATGGCAAGGTGAACGCTTCGCAGAATAGCTCTCACCCTGTCCTCTGTCCTGAAAGCACCATCAGGTATGATGTCTCCCGGCGGTTTGCTCCTTGAGAATCTTTCAGGCCTTCCCAGGTAGACACCTAAAGCGGCAAGTAGGCCGGTGGCCGGGGGAAGAAGGAGGTGGAGAAGCACAGTGGCGCTGCCGTAGGAAAAAACTGTGAAGATCTCCATAACCTCCTGAAAAGAGGGCACGCCGTAAATGGGGCCGGTCAGGAGCGTTACGAGGAAGAAAACAGGCAACGGCCGAAGGAACTCAGAGAGTTTACCCGGTCCCTCGCTGCTGGATGAAGTCAGGGGAAACATGATACACAGAAAGTAAGTTCATGAGAAAAAAATTGCAAGCGGTTT
>QIEJ01000262.1 GCA_003228585.1 Pseudomonadota bacterium | reverse complement strand
CGGTGTATGGGCGGCTGTCCCCTCCTTGGCTTCCCTGGGCAGGAAAGAGGTGGCATCCGTCTCAATCAGACCCGGTGAAACAGTATTCACCGTGATTCCCAGGGGCCCCAGTTCCAGGGCCAGTGTTCGCGTGAAAGCGTTCAAACCGTTCTTTGCTGTAGAATGAGCCACGAAGCCGTGTCCCGCGTGTATGGAGAGGCCGCTGGAAATGTTAATGATGCGGCCGTATCGACGTTCCATCATCCCTGGTACGACTGCCTGACAGCAGAGGAAGGAGGCCCTGATCTCGCCTGTGAGTTTTTCCTCCATCTCTTTCCAGGAAAATTCCATGAAAGGCTTGATGGGGAATGAGATGCTGGCGTTGTTGACCAGAATGTCTACGGGGCCGAGCGCTTCAGCCACAGTGGCAAGCATATCACGGACCTGGTCCTGATCCCTGACATCCGCCTGCACAAGGCAGGCCCTGCCCCCGGCAGATTCGATTCGATCCACGACCCTTTGGCCGGCTTCCTTGTTATCTGCGTAGTTGACTCCAACCGCTGCTCCGTTACCGGCAAGGAGTTCAGCGCAGGCGGCTCCGATTCCTCTGCTCGAGCCGGTAACTAATGCAACTCTGTCTTCCAGTGTCATAGTAACCTCCTTTGTTCCAGTGTTTTTTATCCAGGATCCAAGAAGGTCTTTCACTGTGGCCCTCTGTGAAACCCTGTGAACTCCGTGGTGAATTCTTTTGTCCTGTACGATTCTCCTCGTATGCTTGGTGATAGCATAATGCTATCTATTAGTCATAAGTAGAAGCGCAGCCACCGATGCGCTCATGGCCAGCAGGGCCATGGAGATGAAGCTCGGTCCATATACACCCGTCGTATCCCTGAGAGATCCAATTATCGGGATCCCGAAGAATACACCAATGTTAAAAAGCGTGCTCATAAGACCGAAACCAAGACCAATTCTCTCTTTCGGGACCACCTCCCCGGCCAGAGTGAAGATTACCGGTGGAATCAACGCAACGCCAACCCCCAGAGAGATTGTCCATGCTAAAGCTCTGAGAGGATCATACACAATGAGGAGAATCGAGATGCCACAGAGGATCCCGCCCGCAAAAAGCGGCAGGACCCGCCAACCGATTCGGTCCAGTGTAACCCCGATAAGGGGTGTCAGGAATATCGAGACGATCATGGGGATGCTGGAAAGGAACCCGGCTACTTCAGGGTCATAACCACTGGAGGTGAAAAAGTCGATGCCGAAGGTGAAAAAGGACAGCAGTGATATGTTAAAAAGGGCCCACACGAGGGCGACGATCCAGATTTTTTTGCCCATACCTCGGAGCGAAAAAGACAAAGATCCGGGGTGTTCACCTTGTCCTGAAGGTCTCTCCTCGGCAAATGTAAGATAAAAAGCGGTAAGACCGACAATGGACAGACCTCCTGTAGAGGTAATAACTACCCATATGCCGAAGGACTCTCCTATGGCTCCCATCACGTTGAAAGCCAGGATCGTACCGAGCGGCACGGCGGTGTTGAAAAACCCCATAGCCAATCCCAGTTCACGACCGAGAAAGCGCTGGGAAATGATCTGCGGAGCGACAACAACAAGAATTCCGGCACCGACACCGGCGAGAAACCTGCCCAGATACAGGAAGATGGGGTCCAGGGGGATCATGACGAAGGTGCCGGCCGTCATCAGGGCAAGGGCCATAAGTCCGACTCGTCGGGTTCCCATAAGATCGGAGAGATATCCCCCGGGCAGGGCAAGAAAGATTCCAGGCAAGGTGAAAAGTCCCATGAGAGCCCCGGCCTGGGTATGGCTCATGCCCAGAGTATTGACCAGGGTTCCAAGAATGGGAGGTATCATCTGGAGTGTGACGGCGAAGGCGAGCATGGGCCCAGGATCCACCACCTGGAGACCCCTCCGGAGCGCCCCGTGACAGGTTGAGTCATGGAGGCAGTTTAGCATAGATCGATGATCAAAGAGCAAAGTACAAAGAGCAGAGCGCCTGTCATTGCGAGGAGGCCTGCCAGACGTGGCCGACGCGGCAATCCCGGAAAAGTCTTACACTGAGATAAAAACCTGGTTTCACGCAAAGCACTCAAAGTTCGCAAAGAAAAACCATGATATTCTTTCATCCACTATCGGATGCCGCCGGGTTCGGCTATAAAGGGGCGTTATGGCAGACGGAAACGTGACAGTTCACGTAAAGGGCATGGGCACCTTCCAGGTGCCGGAAGGTATGAACCTCAGGGAAGCCCTCAGGCATGAGGG
>QIEJ01000010.1 GCA_003228585.1 Pseudomonadota bacterium | reverse complement strand
AGGGGGTTGCTGTCATTCGCGTCCCTTCATGGGTGAAGGTGACTTGGACCTCGGCTAGCTCCGCCACCCATTCCCTGCAATGAGCTATTTACTCCAGATATAGTACAGGAATAACCCTTAACCCGGCAAGGGATCTTGACCTTCGATCCCGCCGGCGGCGGGACTGGGTTGGTCTTCAGGGGTGGGAAGAAGAGGAAATAGACAGGGTTCCAATCCAGAATCCAAGCGCCTGTCACTGCCAGGAGTCATCACGCCTGTGGCGTGACCGGCGTGACGACGCGCCAGTCCCATCATGCAGAGATTGCTTCACACACCAGCCGGCTCGCAATGACGGGCGAAGTCATCACGAGGAAAAAGCCAACTCACCACAGGGTACACAGGGTGACACAGGGTTAAAACCTGATCCTGGTGTTCAATTTTGTGAAAAGCAGAGAACCTGTACCCTTATCACTCTGTGAAACCCCGTGAACTCTGTGGTTCAGGCCTTAGCTCATGCGGTCATGCTTTTGCCGGGATTGCTTCGCCAACCAGGCAGCTCGCAATGACCGGCGCATCAAACCGCAGTTTCTGAGAAACACAACGTAAAGAGGCGTTCGGAGCAAAGAGGAAGCGAAACCTGATTTTGAGAGAACTGGGAGAGCAAGACTTTGACTCCGAACGGCTCTGCGGTTGGGGGTGGTAGGCTGTTCTCTGCGTGAAAACTTTCCCCGAGATTGCCGCAGCCCTGCTGGGCCTCGCAATGACAACCACGTTTTTTGCCCAGTCGCAAAGTCACCAGATCAACCTGTCTCCTGTTCCCCGCGTCCCCTCTTCTCTCCCTCCTCCAGTCTCTCACTCATACAAAAAAGAAGACCACGCTTTCGGGCGTGGCCTTCTTTTTTTGTATTGGTAGCGGGGACAGGATTTGAACCTGTGACCTTTGGGTTATGAGCCCAACGAGCTACCGGACTGCTCCACCCCGCATCAAAAGACGTACCTAACTATCACCGGCGCATGCATTTGTCAAGGCGGACTGCCCGGGTTTTCCTCCGCGGTTAAAATACCGGTATCGGCATCGGAATCACCTGTGCCGACATCCTTTCTTTCGGCTCTCGAGAGCAGTTCGGTGATGTGCAGGACCTCGATCCTGTCGTACCCTCTTCTGAGCAGACCGTCCCTGATGTGGAGGATGCAGGCCGGGCAGGAGGTGACCAACGCGTCGGCGCCGGTTTCGATGATCCTGTCCACCTTTTCGTCATTGATCCGCTTGGATATGTCGTAGTGCTCGATGCTGAACGAACCCCCCATGCCGCAGCAGCGCTCGGCATCCACCATGGGCACCAGGCGGACTCCCGGGATGGAATTGATCAATTTTCCCGGTTCGTTTTTAACGCCCTGAAGCCGGCCCAGATGACAGGGATGGTGATAGGTCACCTTCAACTCCCTTTCAGGCACATCCTTATCCCCTTCATCCATGGAGGCCATCAGGTCAGATCGGACGAGAAATTCGTTGATGTCAAGGATCTTCGAGGAAAAAGCTTCGGCGCGGACCTTGTCAACTCCGGCCTCCCGGAGAAGCTCCCCGTAATTGTGCTTCAGATTGCCCCCGCACGTGGCGCATCCTGTCACGATAACGTCCAGATCGCACTTGTCGAAGACCTCCAGGTTCCGCAGGGCCAGTTCCCTCACCGTTTCCCTGGCGCCGCCTGTCAAAGCCGGCATCCCGCAGCAGACCTGTTCCTCAGGCACAACAACTGTGGCACCCAGCGTACCGAGGAGTTCGACCATGGCCTGTCCTGTTTCCGGATAGAAATAGTTGGTCATACACCCGGCGAATATCCCCACCCTGGGCCCAGGTCCCTCCCGCACGACGCCATCGAAGAGATCCGTAAAGAAGTGCCTGGCGACTTCGGGTAAGGTTCGATCATCCGGTACGAGAGGCATGGGAAAACGACGACGCAACCCGCTGGATTCGGGAATCCTCCTGAACATCAGGGGCTGAAA
>QIEJ01000177.1 GCA_003228585.1 Pseudomonadota bacterium | reverse complement strand
TCCGCACCACGATAGTCCCCGCCAGCTTGTCGTGCCAGGTCTGATTGTTCTTGTTGAACAGAGCCCACACAAAACCCAATCCGAGAAACAACGATGACAGGTAATATCCCAATGTCCTGACAGTGGCTTTGCCGTAGGAAACCGGCAGGCCCCCGGGGCGGACAACACGGATGCCGAGCAGTTTTTTGCCCAGAGTCTGTCCGGAATCACCAATAAAGACCGTAAAATAGGTGAAGAAAAGGAGGGTGGAAATCCAGAAGGCAGTGTGGAAAGTCATTGCGTTGGATGAGGACCCCGTGCCGAGGCGGTAGGCCATGCCTACGATATCGGCAATTATACCGATGATAAGGTAGTCCGCGATCAGTGCCAGGAACCGTCTTGGGATGGAGGCCAATGCCACTGGCGCCCCATCGACCGGTTCGGCAGTGGAAGGTGCCGTGACCGGAACGCTTCTGTCAACAGGCGCCTGGCATTTCGCGCAGAAAGGAGTTCCGTAATCCATTGCGCCACACTTGGGGCAGGTTCTGCTCATTTGTGTCTCCATAGGTTATAATCCAACATCAGGTTTTAATCCAATATCCAATATCCAAAATCCAAAAGAATGCTCAAGCGGAAACAGTCTCAGCTTGCTGAGATCGCTTCGCGAGGTTTCGGCTCGCGATGACGATCGTTTGTGTCATGCTGCTGCAGCCGGCCAATTTTGAGGCCGATCACCCCATATCTCCGAATATGTATTGAATGATGGCGGCACCCGCTACAGCCGCCGTTTCGGTCCTCAGGACCCTCGGGCCCAACCCGGCGAGGAGAAAGCCCCGTTTTTTCATCAACCTGGCCTCATACTCGGTAAACCCGCCCACAGGCCCGATCACCAGGAGGCATGATCGGGGGGACATCGATGGGTCCAGGACTCCCTTGATGGAAGAATCGGTCTTTTCTTCCCAGAAGGCAACGGCCAGATCATATTGTTCCGGGTCCAGGTCCTTCAGGTGCAGGGGTTCATGAAGGATCGGGAATCTGGCCCTTTCGCACTGTTTGCAGGCGGATATTATTACACGCTCCAATCGATCGCGGCGTTTCCACTTACCGGGGATCTTACCCTCGACCTGCTCCGTGACGAGAGGGATGAATTCCGCCACGCCCAGTTCACACCCTTTCTGAATTGCCCACTCGAAGCGTTCCCCTCTCACAATTCCCATGGCCATTGTCAGATGGAGTTCCGGTTCCGGTTCATTGTCCCTGGAGATGATCTCCAACACCCCTTCGTGCGGACTTACGGACAGGAACACAGCCTGGTAAATCATTCCGATGCCGTCCAGAAGCTGTACCCTGTCACCGCTGCTCAGACGCAGGGTAAGTCTGGCATGGCCAAGTTCCCCCCCCTCCAGAACAGCATTGGAGCCGCTGATCCTGTCAGGATGAACATAGAATGTCGCTGTGGCCATTACTCCCCCCCACGGTGTGATAACACGGCGGCTATCCATACGTCATCGGAAAGTGTGGTTTCGCGGCTGATCCCGAGGCTGGCGAAGGCCTGGAGCACCCCTTCCAGTTCGTGGACCATGATGCCGGAAATAATCAGCTTCCCCGAAGCTGCAAGAACCTCGCAAACAGGAGCAGCCAGTTTTTTCAGAAGGGAAGCCGTCAGGTTTGCCGCGACAATGTCGAACCGACCGACGACCGCTTCAATACTGCTCTCCCTGATCGTCACTTTGTCGGTTAATCCGTTATCTCTGACATTGTCCCTGGCAACTGAGACGGATACCGGATCGATATCCGTTCCGAGGACCTCTTTTGCGCCAAGGAAGGCCGCCGCGATAGCAAGGACGCCCGTTCCGGTTCCCAGATCAAGCATCCTTTCAGGTGGTGGATGGCCTATCATCTGGTCCAGCAGAGTCAGACACATCCTGGTCGTAGCATGACTCCCGGTGCCGAATGCCATGCCGGGATCAAGGATTACTTCACGGTTACTGGTTGAATCGCACCA
>QIEJ01000012.1 GCA_003228585.1 Pseudomonadota bacterium | reverse complement strand
CGCCTGATCAGATCATGGCTTTCGCGGAAGACATAAAGCGGCTGGATAAATGGATGGACAAAGTGTTTCATTACTGGGTGGAGCAGAACGATAGAGAGGGAGTTTTCGGATCACGTGGTATGCAGATGGTTGAGAGACTGTTTGCTCCCAGTTTCGATCTTCGCCATCCCCTTGCAGCGGACCTGGCGGAAGATGAGCGCCGGATCCTGCATCTTACGGAAGAGCAGTTTGCAATTCTCGATCTTCTCTCCCGAAGAAGACGTGTCGGAATCAGGGGCGGCGCAGGCACCGGGAAAACCATGCTTGCTCTTGAAAAAGCACGGCGCCTGGCATCGGAAGGATTCCGGACGCTCCTCACCTGTTACAATCGGGCTCTGGCGGAGGATCTTGCTGCGCGGGTTGGGGAAGTTGATAACCTGACTGTGATGAATTTTCATCAGTTATGTTACTACATGGTCCAGAAAGCCGACTGCCCTGTAGCGGATCCGGAAGGGGAAACGCCTCCGCCGGAATATTTCGAGAAGGAACTGCCCGCAGCCCTGCTGAAGGCCCTGGAATGTCTCACGGATGAACGTTTTGATGCCATCGTTGTCGATGAAGGACAGGATTTTTCTGAGGACTGGTGGACGGCACTCCAGTTTGCTCTGTCGGATCCGGACTACGGGATCCTGTATGTCTTCTTCGATGACAACCAGCGCATCTACCGTCACGTGGATTCCCTGCCGCAGGACCTGGACGTCTACCCCCTGACGAAGAACCTCAGGAACACTGTTCCCATTCATCATCTTGCCTGTGCCTTCTATGAAGGAGGGGAGTTGAGGGCCGGCGGCCCCGAGGGCAGGCCTCCCGAGTTCATCGAGGCAGTAAACGACCATGCCGCCGCAAAGGAAACGAGCAGGGTGCTGCACAGGTTGATCCATGAGGAGCACCTCGCGCCGGGCGACATCGCGGTGCTGACAGGCAGGTCAAGAGACAGCAGCGGGCTGGCCAAAGAAGGAAAGATCGGAGCCTTCGGGGTCACCAATGGGAGGCATCCCGATCCGAAGAGGGTGGTTTTCGATTCCATACGCAGGTTCAAAGGCCTGGAGCGGCCTGTGGTGGTCCTCGTGGAGCTGGAGGAAGCTATTGATTCGCCGGAGACCATGTATGTAGGCCTCACCAGGGCTAACACACACCTGGTGGTCATTGGAACCAGCAGGGTCCTCAAAAGTCTGAAAGATACACCGGAAAAAGATGGGTGCCGGGTTTAAGAGCTGATCAGTGGCCCTGGAAAAACCCCCTTGCTTTACAATGCTGATTAGCGTATAAACATCCACGCCGGTGAGAATTTGCCCCGGCGGAAACCAGTTTTTGTAGTACGGAAAAGCTTGATGGATAACAATGAAAGGTCCTGGGCTTATCGTTCAGGGCCTTTTTTGATGAGCCGGAGGGGCTGTTCCGAAAGGCTACAAAAGAAAAAAGGAGAAGTAAAATGGCAGAAGGAACAGTAAAGTGGTTCAACGATTCAAAAGGCTTCGGTTTCATCGAGCAGGCTGACGGCCCGGATGTGTTTGTGCATTTTTCGGCCATCGGTGGTGACGGATTCAAGACCCTCAACGAGGGTCAGCGTGTCAGCTTCGAGGTTACCGATGGTCCCAAGGGACCACAGGCCACCAACGTCGTAGGCCTGTAAAAGCTCCAGAAAAGAATTGAAAAAGGCCCCACGGTATTTGCCGTGGGGCCTTTTTCGTCCTTTGGGGGAGAAGGGATTAATCGGGATGATTATCCTTTCCTGCTCTTTTCCGACTCGTGGATCAAACCGTCAAGGATGTACCCGGTGACGTTGATGACCTGTGTCTGGTCATAGCCGTTCTTCTTGAGAAGCCTGTACAGTGATCTCCCCATGAGTTCAGCTGCTTTTTCCGTGGTCTCAACCGCTCGCTCAATCTCATTTTCAAGGTGCTGCTGTGAATTCATATTGACACCTCTCGCAATTTTTCCCCTCACCAG
>QIEJ01000099.1 GCA_003228585.1 Pseudomonadota bacterium | reverse complement strand
TTTTCCACCAAAGCGGTCAGCACTTCCCCTGCCTTCCCCAGTAAAGTAACATCCGCCGTTCCAGTCAGAGGTGTAGGATCCAGATTCACCTCCAGGACATAGCCGCCCTTTTCTTTGGCAGCATAGGCCAGGGACGCTGCCGGTTGCACCACACTCGACGTTCCCGCAACGAGAAAGAAATCGGCCGAACCGGAAGCACTGTGGGATGCCTCCAGGGTACCGTGATCCAGGTTTTCCCCGAACCACACGACATCTGGTCTCATCAGCGCACCGCACTGACCACAGGTCAGAACACCTGTTTCATCGGACAGAGGAACCCGGTGTGAGCAGGAAGAACATCTGGCTCGGTTGATGTTACCATGAATTTCCAGCACGGTTTTACTTCCAGCGGTCAGATGAAGCCCGTCGACGTTCTGTGTAATCAGGGTGAACTGTGGCGTGTTCCTCTCGATCTGGACAAGAGAGTGATGAGCAGCGTTGGGAGATGATTCTCGGATAAGCCCGCGTCTCCAATGATACCACTCCCATACCAGATCGGGATCTTTTTCGAAGGCCTGGGGGGTTGCCAGCTGTTCAGGGCGTTGGTTTTTCCACAATCCGCCGTCTCCCCGGAAGGTGGGTACTCCGCTCTCGGCCGAAACCCCAGCTCCTGTCATAACAGCAACCATTTCCGCCACCCTGAGCCGTTGGATAACCTCACCCGGGATTTCTACCACATCCTCTTCCATTATGCTTTATGCCAACCCTGTCAGAGAAAGAATGTTACCCGAGAAAATGGCCTCCTTTTCCTCATCTGAAACATTCAGATTTCTGACTCGATCAATGCTCCAGGAAGGGCTTCCATAAGGATAATCGGAACCACAGATAAACTTGCCGGCGCCATATGTCTTCACTATATCACCGGTCAGGCCCGCAAGGCTGACATCAAAATGGACATTTTCCTTCTGGCCCAGCGCAGCAAGGATCCTCTCGGATCCTCCATTGAGTCCTCCCATGTGCGGGATAATGATCATCACCTCCGGGTAAAGTTCCGCGAACTGAACTGTGATGTTGAAGTGCTCCTCGAAATTCACGGGGATACCCATCTCAACGACTTTTTCCATAAGTGCCGCCATTCGCGGTTCCGTCAGAACCTCGCGGACCTGATCATCATTCATCCCCAGCCTGATGCCTCCGAAATCGTGTCCCGGTGTGAACCAGCAGTGCCACTTGATCCCCCTGTATGGCTCCAGGGCATCCGGATCTGGAAGTTGAGAGAATGGTCGATTTGTACTGTACGCGTTGCCGCCGATGTAAAAGAAAGGTATGTGGTTCTTCCCTTCCACCGAATCGAGTACATATCGATTATCACCCGGGATATCCATGCTTTCCGGATCAGCGAACACCACTGCCCTGTCCGCTCCCGCGCTGTCGAGGACCTCCTGAACCTGTTCCATGGGCAGATGTCTTTTCCCAATGTGAACATGTGCATCAATAATTTCCATTTTCATCCCCTTTCCCTGGCACGGGTAATTTTCAACCTGCCATGAATTCAGCCCAGCCGCGGTCTGTAAGTCGCCGAGGCATTGTCAGATTCACTTACGGTTACCGAGATAACGCGCACAGGCGCGTTATCCAGATCTTCGCTGGCCTTCTGAAGGATATACTCGGCTATTTTTTCGGATGATGGGCTCGAGTCAGCGAAAGGGTGCAGCTCATTCAGGTCACGGTGATCAAGATCGCCGAGAATGGTTTTGAGCGTTTTCTTCAGATCGGTAAAATCCATGAGCATTCCCGAATCATCGAGATCGTCTCCGCCGACCGTAAGTTCAACTTTGAAATTGTGGCCGTGGAGATTCTCACATCGTCCACCGCTGCCAACAAGACGATGGGCCGCAGCAAAAGAGTCTCTAACTATCAGCAGGTACTTCAACTTGCCCCTCCGTTGCCGATTTTGAAAACATCAACCTGATATCTTTCCCAGAGGGTATCGAGCCATCTGACCCTCTCCCTGA
>QIEJ01000189.1 GCA_003228585.1 Pseudomonadota bacterium | reverse complement strand
AAATCACCGACAAACTGGTAGAGGACCTCGACCGGCTGAAGCTGGATCGTCATATACCCTATGTATACAACCCTTTGGTATACGCGAGGAAGTCCTATGATGTTTACCTGAGAAAATACGGAGATTCTCCCAGGGAGGTCGTTCTTCTGGGTATGAACCCTGGCCCCTGGGGAATGGCCCAGACTGGTATCCCATTCGGAGAGGTCTGGATCGTCAGGAACTGGATGAATATTCGAGAACCCGTCGGAAAACCGGACCCAATGCACCCGAAAAGGCCAGTGGAAGGGTTTGATTGTAAACGAAGCGAGGTTAGCGGCACGCGCCTTTGGGGCTGGGCCAGGGAGAGATTCGGTACTCCCCGGAGATTCTTCTCCCGCTTCTTCGTGGCCAATTACTGTCCACTGATCTTCTTCGATTCCGCAGGCAAAAACATCACCCCGGACAGGCTGCCCGCAAAGGTCAGGGGCGAGCTGTTTCCCATCTGCAACAGTGCTCTGTTGGAAACTGTGAACTATTTTCAACCTCAGTTTGCCGTTGGGATAGGCCGCTTTGCTGCCGACAGAGCAGGTGAATCGTTGAAGGGGGTGAGCGTTAATGTCGGGCGGATAACCCATCCGAGTCCCGCGAACCCGAAAGCAAATGCTGGCTGGCGGGAGATTGTTGAAGGGGAGTTGAGGGAAATGGGGATTGAGCTTCCAGAATCAGACGCTGGGACACGGTGACGCGAGGACGCGGAGAGGGGGAGCATGGGCGCTTGGGCGAAGAGTGGGAAAAAATAATTCAACCGCAGAGACGTTCGCAGTCAAAGCCTCTCGCACCCGGAAAGCTTAGGGTTTGTTCGTCTTTGCTCCGAACGTCTCTTTACATTTGAGTAGCGTCTTGGCGTTTTAAGATTTTCTACTGACCACCACTCACAAGGTCGCAAAAAGTCCAGGGGTAGCGGGTTGATTATTTTTTGCGAAGCCATCACCACTGATTACAGAATTTTGAAATATCGTTGACAGATCTGTTGTCGGCAGGTATACGTATACTGTATATTGTATACTTTTATGGGTTCCCGGCAAACGAGGTAAATCGTTTGATTATTGATGAAGATTCAGGAGGAAAGTCATGACTACAGAGACACCGAAGATCAGTTGGACCTTAACTGACGAGGGCCCGATGCTGGCAACCTACTCCCTTCTCCCTATTATCAGGACATTTACACAAGCATCGGGCATCGAGGTTGAGCTGAGGGACATCTCTCTTGCCGGGAGGATTATCGCAAACTTTCCAGACAACCTCACCGAAGAGCAGAAAATTCCTGATGAGTTGAAAGCGCTCGGCGAACTCTCCCTGACGCCTGAAGCCAACATCGTAAAACTGCCTAACATCAGCGCGTCCATACCTCAACTCGTGGCGGCGATCAAGGAACTCCAGGATCAGGGATACGACATCCCGGACTACCCGGAGGAACCGGAAAACGACAGCGAGCAGGAGATCAAGGAGCGATACGCCAAGGTCCTCGGGAGCGCGGTCAACCCTGTCTTGCGGGAAGGAAACTCGGACCGCAGGGCTGCGGATGCGGTCAAGCAGTTTGCGAAAAACCATCCCCACAGGATGCGTGAATGGAAGCCAGATTCGAAGACACACGTGGCGACCATGAGCGGCGGGGACTTTTTCTCCAATGAGAAATCAACAACCATGGCCCAGGGGACGGAGGCAAGGATCGAGTTTGTTGATGAGAGCGGCCAGGTGACAGTCCTTAAGGAGGGCCTGCCGCTCCAGGAAGGTGAGGTGATTGACGCGACCTTCATGAGCAAGAAGGCGCTCGTTGAATTTTACGAAGAGCAGATCGAAGACGCGAAAGCGAGGGATGTGCTTTTCTCGCTCCACCTGAAGGCCACCATGATGAAGATCTCCGACCCGATTATCTTCGGTCACTGCGTCAAGGTTTATTACCGGGAGGCCATCGAAAAGCATGCCGATACTATTGCGGAGCTCAATGTCGATTTCAACAACGGCCTGGGCGATCTGTACGCGAAGT
>QIEJ01000029.1 GCA_003228585.1 Pseudomonadota bacterium | reverse complement strand
TCAGGACCCTCATGCCAGAGGACATACTGGCAATTATGCAGTACCTGGTGAGGCTCAGGAGCGGGGCCAAGGAAGCCCAGATGGACGACATCGACCACCTTGGCAACCGGCGTGTCAGAAGCGTCGGCGAGCTGCTGGAAAACCAGTTCCGCATCGGGCTGGTCCGCATGGAGAGGGCCATTAAAGAGCGGATGAGTATCCAGGAGATGGAATCGGTCATGCCTCACGACCTGATCAACGCGAAGCCGGTCTCGGCGGTAGTTAAGGAGTTTTTCGGCAGCAGCCAGCTCTCCCAGTTCATGGATCAGACCAATCCTCTGTCCGAGGTGACCCACAAGAGGCGGCTTTCAGCCCTTGGGCCGGGCGGACTGACGAGGGAAAGGGCGGGATTCGAGGTTCGGGATGTGCACCCGACCCACTACGGCCGTATCTGCCCGATCGAGACGCCGGAGGGCCCGAATATCGGGTTGATCTCCTCACTGTCGACCTATGCAAGGATCAATGAATTCGGTTTCATAGAGACCCCTTACAGGAAAGTGGAAGCTGGAAAGGTAAAGGACGAGATCGTTTACCTTTCGGCCCTTGATGAAGACCCATACGTGATTGCCCAGGCCAACGCACCGCTGGATAGCCGGAACAGGTTTATCAACGAGATGGTGGCCGCCAGAAAGGGCGGCGAGCCTACGATACTCTCCCGGGACGAGGTTCAGTTCATGGACGTATCGCCAAAACAGCTGGTTTCGGTAGCGGCTTCCCTCATACCGTTCCTCGAAAATGACGACGCCAATCGGGCACTGATGGGATCCAATATGCAGAGACAGGCGGTGCCGCTCCTCAAGACCAGCGCTCCCCTGGTGGGAACAGGTATGGAATCAGTAGCGGCGAGGGACTCCGGCGCCGTCGTGGCCGCGGCAAGGAGCGGCACGGTGGAAAGCGTCGATGCCTCCAGGATAGTCGTCCAGGTGGATGATGCGGAAGAGGACCAAGAGGGCCTTGAGGGGTCCTCCAGCGTGGATATCTACCATCTGACAAAATTCAAGCGTTCCAATCAGAATACGTGCATCAACCAGGTACCCATCGTCCGGCCGGGCCAGAAAGTGGCCGCATGGGACGTGGTCGCCGATGGTCCCGCCACCAACGGCGGTGACCTCGCCCTTGGGCAGAATGTCCTTGTAGCCTTCATGCCGTGGTGCGGTTACAATTTCGAGGACTCGATCCTTGTGAGTGAAAATCTCGTCAAAGACGATGTGTTTACCTCTATTCATATCGAAGAGTTCGAGGTTATGGCCAGGGACACGAAGCTGGGCAAAGAGGAGATCACGAGAGATATCCCCAACGTGGGCGAAGATGCCCTAAAGGACCTTGACGAAGCGGGTATCATAAGGATAGGGGCCGAGGTGAAATCCGGCGATATCCTTGTGGGGAAGGTAACTCCCAAGGGTGAGACCCAGCTCACTCCCGAGGAGAAGCTCCTCAGGGCTATATTCGGTGAGAAGGCCGGTGATGTCCGTGACACGTCCTTAAAGGTCCCCCCGGGAGTGGAAGGTGTCGTTATAGATGTGAAGATCTTCTCCAGAAGAGGGATGGACAAAGATCTCAGAGCCCAGACTATAGAGGACGACCAGGTAGCGAAGTACATCAAGGACAGGGATGATGAGACCAGGATCGTAAGGGAAAGCATGTACGAAAAGGTCCGGTCCACCCTGACGGGGAAAAAACTTGCTGTCCGCATCCAGGACGCGGATGGGAAGGTCCTTGCCAAGAAAGACACCAGGGTCACCAGCAAGGTTCTGGATGAACTGCCCAAGGTGAAGTGGTTCGATATACACCTTTCCGATTCCAGGGCGATGGCGAGGATACTGCTACTCAGGCAGGGAGCTGAGAAACAGGAAGATATGATAAAAACCCTCTTCGACGGCAAGATCGACAAGCTCAGGAAGGGAGATGAACTTCTCCCGGGGGTCTTAAAGATGGTGAAGGTCTACCTCGCCATCAAGAGGCACCTGTCGGTGGGCGACAAGATGGCCGGGAGGCACGGAAACAAGGGTGTGC
>QIEJ01000030.1 GCA_003228585.1 Pseudomonadota bacterium | reverse complement strand
TCAGGACCCTCATGCCAGAGGACATACTGGCAATTATGCAGTACCTGGTGAGGCTCAGGAGCGGGGCCAAGGAAGCCCAGATGGACGACATTGACCACCTTGGCAACCGGCGTGTCAGAAGCGTCGGCGAGCTACTGGAAAACCAGTTTCGCATCGGGCTGGTCCGCATGGAGAGGGCCATTAAAGAACGGATGAGCATCCAGGAGATGGAATCGGTCATGCCTCATGACCTGATCAACGCAAAGCCGGTCTCAGCGGTAGTCAAGGAGTTTTTCGGCAGCAGCCAGCTCTCCCAGTTCATGGATCAGACCAATCCACTGTCCGAGGTAACCCACAAGAGGCGGCTTTCTGCTCTGGGGCCGGGCGGACTGACGAGGGAAAGGGCGGGATTCGAGGTCCGGGATGTGCACCCGACTCACTATGGCCGTATCTGCCCGATCGAGACGCCCGAGGGCCCGAATATCGGATTGATCTCCTCACTGTCGACCTATGCGAGGATCAATGAGTTCGGCTTCATAGAGACCCCTTACAGGAAAGTGGAAGCTGGGAAGGTAAAGGACGAGATCGTCTACCTTTCGGCCCTTGATGAAGACCCATACGTGATTGCCCAGGCCAACGCACCGCTGGACACCAGGAACAGGTTCATCAACGAGATGGTGGCCGCCAGAAAAGGCGGCGAGCCTACGATACTCTCCCGGGACGAGGTTCAGTTCATGGACGTATCGCCAAAACAGTTGGTCTCGGTAGCGGCTTCCCTCATACCGTTCCTCGAAAATGACGACGCCAATCGGGCACTGATGGGGTCCAATATGCAGAGACAGGCGGTGCCGCTCCTGAAGACGAGCGCTCCCCTGGTGGGAACAGGTATGGAATCAGTTGCAGCGAGGGACTCCGGTGCCGTCGTGTCCGCGGCCAGGGGCGGCACGGTGGAAAGCGTCGATGCTTCCAGGATAGTCGTCCAGGTGGATGATGCGGAAGAGGACAAAGAGGGCCTCGAGGAGTCCTCCAGCGTGGATATTTACCATCTGACAAAATTCAAGCGTTCCAATCAGAATACATGCATCAACCAGGTACCCATCGTCCGACCAGGCCAGAAAGTGGCCGCATTGGACGTAGTTGCTGATGGCCCCGCCACCAACGGCGGTGACCTCGCCCTTGGGCAGAATGTCCTTGTAGCCTTCATGCCGTGGTGTGGTTACAATTTCGAGGACTCGATCCTTGTAAGTGAAAATCTCGTCAAAGACGATGTGTTCACTTCTATTCATATCGAAGAGTTCGAGGTAATGGCCAGGGACACCAAGCTGGGCAAGGAGGAGATCACGAGGGATATCCCCAACGTGGGCGAAGATGCCCTCAAGGATCTTGACGAAGCGGGTATCATAAGAATAGGGGCCGAAGTGAAATCCAGCGATATCCTTGTAGGTAAGGTAACCCCGAAGGGTGAGACACAGCTCACTCCCGAGGAGAAGCTCCTCAGGGCTATATTCGGTGAGAAGGCTGGTGATGTCCGTGACACGTCCTTAAGGGTGCCACCGGGAGTGGAAGGTGTCGTTATTGATGTGAAGATCTTCTCCAGAAGAGGGATGGACAAAGACCTCAGAGCACAGACGATAGAGGACGACCAGGTTGCCAAGTACATCAAGGACAGGGACGATGAGACCAGGATCGTAAGGGAAAGCATGTACGAAAAGGTTCGGTCCACCCTCACAGGGAAAAAACTTGCTGTCCGCATCCAGAACGCGGATGGGAATATCCTTGCCAAAAAGGATACAAAGGTCACCAGTAAGGTTCTGGATGAACAGCCCAAGGTGAAGTGGTTTGATATACACCTTTCCGATTCCAGGGCGATGGCGAGGATACTGCTCCTCAGGCAGAGAGCTGAGAAGCAGGAAGATATGATAAAAACCCTCTTCGACGGCAAGATCGACAAGCTCAGAAAGGGAGATGAGCTTCTCCCGGGAGTCTTAAAGATGGTGAAGGTCTACCTCGCCATCAAGAGGCACCTGTCGGTGGGCGACAAGATGGCCGGGAGGCACGGAAACAAGGGTGTGC
>QIEJ01000170.1 GCA_003228585.1 Pseudomonadota bacterium | reverse complement strand
GCGCCCAGGTTGCGGGAAGGAGCGTTGTAAAGAGCGTCGAGGATCGCTACCTGGAAAGACCCGGGCCCCGAAGACTCTTCAGCAGCCAGTTCACCGCAGGCGCCGAAAACAGCGAGACCCAGGGCGCAGGATTGGACAGTGGCTCCCCCGACGGCGCAGTGAACAGCCACGGCTGTGGTGGAGGAACAACCGGTCCCGGTGACGTTTCCCATCATGGGATGACCGTTGGAGATGCTGAAGGCTGTTTCACCGTCCGTCACGTGATCGACAGGCCCCGTCACGCAGATCACGGCGCCGGTCTGTCTGGCCAGGGCTTTGAAAGCCTCCACAGGCACCTCCCCCGTTTCAAGGGAATCCACACCCTGGATCCGCGCCTCCTCACCCGCCAGGATCATGACCTCCGCCTGGTTGCCCCGGATAACATCGGGCCGCACCTCGTCGAGAATCTGCCTGCATGTTTCTGTTCGAAATTTTGTCGCTCCGGCTCCCACAGGATCCAGGATGATGGGGATACCGAGTTCCCTGGCTTTTTTCCCGGAAGCTAGCATGGCTGTGATCCAGTGTGGAGAGAGGGTCCCCGGATTCAGAACGTGGGCCGATGCGAAGGCCACCATCTCTTCTACCTCCTCATTGGCGTGAGCCATGACCGGTGAGGCCCCCATGGCCAGCGTCACGTTAGCGGTGACGTTCATGACGACGTAGTTGGTGATGTGGTGGATCATGGGCCTTTTCTCCCTGATGACCCTGTCTGTATCAACGTATGTCTTTTTCCAGTTTCCCATGTTTACCTCCCGCGTTGTTAAAAGCAGTATTCGGTGATCAGTAATCAGTAGTCAAGTCAGTTCATAGTACTATGAGTAAAGTGGTAAAAAAAGCGCATGTCATTGCCCTTTCCACTCCCAGAATTTGCTGGTAATCAGCAAATCCGGGGCAGCATATCCCCCGTAAGTCGGTCAACCAGGCGGCGGCCGCCCATGATGGTCTGAAGAACAACCTTCCCGGTATGTTCGGATGAGACCTCCCCGATAATTTCCGAATCCCGGCCCAGAGAATGGGAGCGCATGGCATCGAGGGCCTTTTGTGTCATCTCCTGTGAAACCACCACCACCATTTTCCCCTCGTTGGCAAGATACAGAGGGTCGTAACCCAGAAGTTCACAGGCGCCTTTTACCGCTTCTTTAACCGGGATCGCCTCCTCCCTGATCTCAATGCCCACATCCGACTGGACGGCGATCTCGCACAGGACCGTCGCCAGCCCTCCCCTGGTTGGATCCCTCATGACGTGGACACTGTCCCCGACGGCGTCCAGAAGAGATGTGACAATCCCGTTGAGAGAGGCGCTGTCGCTCAAAACAGGTGTTTGGAACTTTATGCCCTCCCGGGATGAGGCAATGGCGATACCGTGATCCCCGATGGTCCCTGACAGGAGGATCATGTCGCCTGGCAGCGCACACTGTCCGCCGATCTCAAGTCCGGCTCTCAACACCCCGAACCCCGTTGTGTTGATGAAGATCCTGTCAGCCGCACCCCTGGAAACCACCTTGGTGTCCGCCGTCACGATCCTGACTTGAGCGTCTTTTGCGGCCTGAGCCATCGAGCCGGCGATGCGATCCAGATCCTCAATGGGAAGACCCTCTTCGAGAATGAACCCCGCACTGAGGGCAATGGGCTCAGCTCCCGACATGGCAACGTCATTGACAGTACCATGAACCGCAAGGCTCCCTATGTCGCCACCGGGGAAAAAGACAGGATCTATCGTATAGGTGTCTGTGCTAACCGCAATGCGCCCGTCTATCTGGTCCAGGACAGCCTGGTCATTGAGAAGAAGGAGTGCCGGATCCTTGAAATGCTTCAGAAACACACGCTCCGTCAGCTCCTGGCTCTTCTTCCCCCCGGCTCCGTGGGAGAGCAGTATTCGTTCGTCTTTCATAATTACTCCGAATCAATCCAAAACCCAAAATCAAAAAGTTTTTGGTTCATCCCAGAAATGAGTACCTGTCAGTGAAGCCTGTTTTCTCACGCCGGCTCATCGAAAAGCTGATTTACCACAGTGTGACCATTAAAAGGTCACTC
>QIEJ01000233.1 GCA_003228585.1 Pseudomonadota bacterium | reverse complement strand
TAATCGAACGGGTGCTCCCAGTCAGGCACAACGAAACAGCCTATTACATGGATATTGTTAAAGGCTCAGGCCTGTTTGATGATCTGGCCGGAGTTGATCCTTCACAACCCTTTCCTCACGTGGATAGCATCTCGGGGGCAACCGTGTCATCCGAAGCCGTAATCCGGGACGTCGAGGCATCCGCCAGACGTGTCGCCGCGGACCTTCTTCACATTCAGGTTCCTCCACCCTCGGTGATACGGCCCAATCCCTGGTTTCACTGGTCGGTGGCTCTTCTGGCGGCAGTATTGGCACTGTCCCTCACCGCATCGATCCTCACACGGCCATCATGGCTGAGTACAGTGTCCCTTATTTCATCCTTCGCCGTAGTGGGCGTTGTCCTTAACACTCCCTTCACCCTGTCGGCGGCGGTGAGGCTTCTGACGTTGAATCTCCCCGGCTGGAGCAATCCATATCTTATCCTCATCCTCGGTTATTTTATCATCACCATACCGCTGTTCGGCCGAAGCTACTGCCGCCTGGTCTGTCCCTTTGGCGCTCTCCAACACTTTCTCAACCGATGGTGGTTCTGGAGACTGAAACCCGATCCGTCTTTACTCACCATGTTATCAGCGTTTCGCAAGGGTTTTCTTGCCCTGCTGCTTATACTGGCCGGTATCGCCGGATATGGGGGGTTCGCACAAACTGAACCGTTCTTCTCCCTCTTCTCGTTCTCGATGTCCAGGGTTGTATGGATTTATGTAATTATTATCATTATAATATCACTGTTCTGGAGACGCTTCTGGTGCAATGCCTGTTGTCCCACCGGCACGTTTCTGTACCTGTTAAGCCGAGTAACACGTCCGAAGAGAGGTCGACAGGATGAAACGGTCTGACACCCTGTCTGGGCCCATCGGGATAATCCTTGTCACTCTGGTTGCATCCATGGCGCTGCTCGTGGGCTGGCACATGGAGATAACATCCAGATACCCGGTATCTGATCTTCCCATGGTTGACCTTATCGATGTCGAGAACCAGGTCCAGGAAAAGAACCTGAGCAGGAAAGAGGCTGTCTACTACAGGAAAACCCATGCTGGGGCTGACTCCACCGAAATTCGTTGAATGCACCCTCTGCCCGAAGCAGTGCCGAATGGCTCCCGGGCAGCGGGGCGACTGCCGAGTGCGCTATAACGATGAAGGACGCATGTTCTCCATGGTCTATGGCAAGGTGTGCGCTGTTCACGTTGACCCGGTGGAAAAAAAGCCCATGTTCCATTTCCTCCCCGGCTCCCGTGCCTTTTCCATCGCCACAGCCGGCTGCAACCTGCACTGCCTCTTCTGTCAGAACTGGGAGATTTCCCAGACCAATCCGGAGCAGATAAACAATCGGGACCTGCCGCCCGGCCAGGTTGTCCGCGAAGCTGAGAGCTCACGCTGTTCATCAATCGCATACACCTACTCGGAGCCTGTGATCTTTTACGAATACCTGGAGGACACCGCTCTGCTGGCCAGGCAGAGAGGGATTCGCAACATCATGGTCACCGCCGGTTTTATAAACCGCGAACCTCTCCGGCGGCTCTGTCAGGTTGTGGACGGGGCCAACGTGGACCTGAAGGGTTTCACCGAGAAGTATTATCGGGAGGTGTGTTTCGGGAATCTGAAAACAGTCCTGGACACCCTTGTAACCATGAGAGAGGAGGGTGTGGTCGTCGAGGTCACGAATCTGGTGGTCCCGACCCTGAATGATGACATGGGCCAGATCTTGCGGATGTGCAGATGGATGGTCCGGGAGCTGGGCGAGGACGTACCCCTTCACTTCTCACGCTTCTATCCGATGTACAAACTGAAAGATCTTCCACCCACCCCCGCCCTGACATTGGAAAGGGCCAGGGAAACGGCGCAGGATGCCGGCTTGAAGTACGTATACGTCGGGAATGTCCCAGGAAATCCGGGAGAGGATACGTTCTGCCCATCCTGTGGACAGCTTATCATAGACCGGCAGGGATACCGGATCCTTTCCAACCATGTGGTAAACGGGAAGTGCGGGTTCTGTGGGGAGAAGATCTATGGATTGTTTGATTAAAAGGAACTACG
>QIEJ01000131.1 GCA_003228585.1 Pseudomonadota bacterium | reverse complement strand
CTGAGACGTCCGAGCGCTATGCGGCGGTATGGACTCACCTTCGCAGCCAGGGTGCGCCCATTCCCACCAACGATCTTTGGATCGCCGCCTCTGCCATGCAGCACGGCCTGGCCGTCCTCACTACCGACCGGCACTTCCTCAATGTGCCGCAGGTATTGACGGTCCTGATCGAAAACAGTCCTCAGGAGTAGATTACGAGTAACCAGTAACACGGAATTCCTTGATACTTGTTGCCGATACAGGTAACTTGATCCCGGAAATTGGAACAAATTATACCTTGCTGCATTATGATATCTCACCACGATGCTGGACGAATATCCGAAGGAAATTACACTGAGGGACAACTCCAGAGTAACGCTGCGTCCTTTGGTGAAGGAAGATGAGGCGGCCCTGATCGAATTCTTCCAGGGACTGATCGAGGAGGACCGGTTGTACCTCAGGGAAGATGTGGCCGATCCCGCGGTCATAAGAGGGTGGTTGAAGAATATCGATTATGACAAGGTGCTGCCGATACTGGCCGTCGATGAAGGGAAAATAGTCGCTGACGCGACACTCCACAGGGACCCTCACGGCTGGATGCGCCACGTCGGGCAGATACGCATGTCGGTTGCGGGCAGTCACCGGGGAAGAGGGCTTGCCCGTATTATGGCAGCGGCGGTCTTTCAGCACGCGGTCTCCGCGGGCCTGGATAAGCTTGTGGCGGAGATGCTCGCCATCCAGGCAAATGCCCGGCGGGTTTTTACGCGCCTGGGATTTAAAGAGGAAGGGATCCTCAAGGACCATGCCATCGATGTAAAGGGCCAGAAACATGACCTGATCATCATGAGCAATAACGTGGATAAACTGTGGGAACAGTGGGTCGAGTATGCCGAGTCGGTATCCGGAACCTGGAACATGGAGGACTAGCAGCGTATCTTAAAACCCCGACCACGCCAACGGCTGAATAAATCCTGTAAATCCTGTCAAAAAAGTTCCTTTTCGTTTCCTAAGTCCTAAGCGAAGTCATCGCGAGTGACCCGCGCAGTCATTGCGAACCGGTTGGTTTGTGAAGCAATCTCATTATTTAGAGACTGCTGCCGTCGTAATGCGCCTCGTCAGGGCAGATGGCCTCGACAATCTGAGACTGCCGCGTCATCACACCGTGGGCGTGATTCCTCGCAGTGACAAGCGCAATGACAACCCTCTTACGCACTCTCGTCCTGCCGCCCATGCGCCCACTCTCCCACTCGCCCTCACTGTACTCTGGCCTCCATCTTGCACCATCATCACCGACGGCCACAAACTCTAAATCACTGGAGGAAACTGAGATGGACTATGATAAGGAAAAAGTTGATGAGATGGTACTGGCCCTTCTGAACCTGACCACCTTCAAGGATGAATCAGGGTTCCGCGCCTGGAAAGGGGAGGTCATGAACCGGCTTCATGAAAAAGGTTATATTGACAACCCGAAGAGCAAGGCCAGGTCAGTGGAGGTCACGGAAAAGGGCAGGCAGCTGTCCGAGGAGGTGTTCAGAAAATATTTTGCTCAGGTTTGAACTGAAAGATCCGGATACCGGAACCAACCTGACAGGTCTTCCGGGCGTTGGCCCGGAAGACCTGTCAATCACGATATTCCCTGTGTTATTGTCTGTTTGGGCCTTCCGGGTAATGCGTACCTCATTTTGGGTTTTGGATTCACAAACGTGCTAATCCGGCGTGAGGAAAGATTGTTTATGTATATACGAGTCAGGCACTGGAAATTATTGACAGAGATTATTTTTGCGATGGCTCTGGTTTTCTCCGTAGCCGGCTGCGTGACCGTGGAGCAGGAGATGACTCTCAGGGAGGATGCGTCCGGGTCCGCGACGTTGAAAGTGTGTGTAGATCAAAAGTTCTACCAGGATGAAAACTTCCGCACGGAATATGAACCACTCATCCGGAAAGTTTTTGATGATCTGGAAAATTCACCCGGAAGCATAACCCTGCTCAGGAGTGAGGAAGATTACGATAACAGTCACTGCTACGAAGCCTCCCATGAATTCGGGAACATTAACGAAATAGCGGGAAGCGACTTCACCTTCTCCTACCTAACGGACGGGAAGCAGAAGGTACTCAGAGCCAGGGTCTTCTTCAGAGAAATGGCGACGGAAAGCCAATGGATCAGGTTTAAAGACGAAAATACGGCCAGCAATGCCCGGCTCAGCTTCCGATTTACCCTTCCACTCCGTGTTACCGAGGCCGTCGGAGGCAGGATCAAGGAACAAATGGCCATCTGGGATCTTCCCATTCAGCAGGTTATCGATTCCCGGATGAAGGATCTTAGCATGACGGCGAGCGCCAATATCAGGAGTTTTTCCATCGGAGGCACCTACAGTATTGAGGGCGGCAAAAGCAGGGTACGGAAAAAATAGGCTGTACGCTGAAATCTTCCGATTTTTACCTTCACCTCATTTTAGTATACACAGGTGACAGAGTAAGTTCTGTTGTATATGCTACATATGCTGCCAGGAGTGATGAGGATCCTTGTTGTATGAGAGAAAGTGCGCGCCATGAACAGTTTTAACCGCGGCTATGCCCTGATCTCTGCCGTGGCCTGGACCCTTGGCGTCGGATGGGTCTATCGGGCGGGATGGGTCCGCCACCGGACGGGTCTTGCCCTGGTCCTGATCTGGACGCTCGGAATCTGTGTGCTCCTTTTGTGGGCGCTGTACCGGGAAACCCATCAGAAAATGCTCAACCAGCACCGCGGTCTGCCCCTGATGGATGATCTGACCGGCCTGAACAACCGCCGTGCTTTTTTAGCCCTGACCCACCATCAACTGGATCTGGCTGAGAAAACCGGTGAAAGCGGAGTGCTGGTCATCATTCGGTTGGAGAACCTGGCCCGGATAGTAGATGCCCACGGGCAGGAAGAGGGGGATCGTGTCATGATCCTGATGGCTCAGGCCGTTCTTTCCTCATTTCGCGGTTCTGATGTGGCAGCCAGGTATGACTATGACCGGTTCACGGTCTTTCTTCCCCGGTCCACTCTGGTCCATCGGGACCAGATAAAGGAAAGGTTCAGGGAAAACCTCCGGACACTGGATGAGAGATTCGGACGGCCCGGCGGTTTCTCGATAAAAATGGGATTGACGCAGTTTGACCCGGTGGCCCCCGCCTCCCTGGAGAGATTGATTGTACTGGCCAAAGAGGATATGAGACCGTTGGGTGCGGGTCGGCTGGTCTCCTCACATGCTTAGCGAATCGTCAGATACTCCTGGAAAAAACCATAACCGCGGAGACGTTCGCAGTCAAAGCCTCGCTCACCCAGTTCTCTCAAAATCAGGCTTCATTCGTCTTTGCTCCGAACGTCTCTTTACGTTGTGTTTCCCGGGAACCGAGGTTTTCTTTGGAATCTGAAATATGAAATCTGGAATTTTGAACTTCATATTCGGAACCTTGTAGCTACATAATTTTCTACCTTAGGTTAAATAACCGCATGCCGGACAGGTCGTTACGCCCGCCGGTAAACG
>QIEJ01000134.1 GCA_003228585.1 Pseudomonadota bacterium | reverse complement strand
GGGGTCTGTAAGGTCCATGTAGCTCTTGGGGGCGTCGGCGGCCTTGAGCAGCTCCTTGTTGTAGATGGGAGCCACGTACTCGATCCCGAACTGCATGATGGTGCTGTCCTTCTGCGCCCAGGCCGGATAGCCGGCAGCTGCAGGCGACTTGTAAGGGGTGAACACTCCCTTGGCCTTCAGGGCCTCCATGACGGGCATGGGGGACTGGAGCACGTCGGCGGCGAGCTTCCCGGCTTCAAACTCGGTCAGCACGGTGGCCAGATACTTGGAGGTGGAGATGCGTCTGTAAACGCCCTCGATCCCCTTGGCTTTCGAGAAAGCCTCCATGATCGGTTCCACCGCGGTGATGTTGGCATAGAAGTTGGCCTTGCCCTCTTTTTTGGCCTTGGCCATATCGGCCGCGAAGACATTCGGTACCAGAAAAACACTCAACAACAACAGAACAGCCAATTTTCTCATAACTTTTCTCCTTTGATCAGATAAACCGTGGATACCCAAATGGATCCTCGACCCCTCCCGGTCTTTCGAAAAAACGAACATGGAAAATACACTTAAACTGGCAACCTGAAAACCATTTGTTGGAACCTTGTATGGAGGACCCCCATCGACATATGATTTTATACGTGCGCATCCGCCCTCTGTCAAAGAAAAATGCAAAAAAAACGGACCGGGTGGATCCGGCCCGCATGTTTTCCTGGGGTGAACGAAGGGGATCGAACCCTCAGCCTCTGGAGCCACAGTCCAGCGCTCTAACCTGTTGAGCTACGCTCACCACAAAGTCAATTCCGGCCGCCCTTAAAAGCAACCCTGTTTTAAAGAGGGTGAATTTCTAACATGTTGATACCGGGCTGTCAATTGTGAGCCATAAAGGATTCCAGATTTCATATTTCACATTCCAAAGGAAAGCGCAGTTTGCAATGACTTCGTTCCCGGGAATTTAGATTTCCTCTGTGTTCTCTGTGACTCTGTGGTGAAAATTTTCTCCCGACAACAGACTGCTGGTTACCGAATACTTGCTTGTCAATGCCTCACCGCTTCCACCGGCACCTGGATCTCCGTCAGAAGTTCCTCCTCGGAAACCTCCATGGGGTTGGTCAGAAACAGCTCCCGGCTGGGTCCCGTCACCCTGTAACCGTTTTCCTCCACCCACTCCAGGATCTGATCATGGACACTCTCTACCTCGCTCACAGCCCCCCTCTGCTTTGCGAAAACCACCGATACCGCCGGGATATTCTTAATCTTGACACCGCCCGCGCCCGAAATTTTCATCTCATGATCGATGGGGATGCATGCCTCAAACTCACCACCCCCGGCCTGGAGCTCCTCCATGCCCTCCGGATAGATGATCATGGGATATGAGACCACCTTGGCGCGCCTTTCAAGGACCCAACGGAACAGATCCATCAACACCTTTCCGATCTCCTCATAGGTTCCTGTGCCCTTGATGGAAGCGACCCGGCTGGCCTCCGTTTCCTTCATGCTTATTTCAATTTTGTCGTCTGTGTCAGATGTCATCATGACCCTCACCTGTTTCAGTTAATCCGAAATCCAAGATCCAAAATCCAAAAGAAAGTGCTCGTCATTGCGAGGACCCTGAGTCCCGCCTTTGGCGGGATCGAACGGCCGAAGGGGACGTGGCAATCTCAGGGAGCAACGCGACCGCGGCAGCCTCAGCTTTCTGAGATCGCTTCGCCCACCATGCAGCTCGCGATGACGATCGTTGATCATAACGCCCTGCGCCCTGAAACCTCCACCCTGCCCCTTCTTCCTACCCGAACTCCTTCCACATTTTCAGGATTGATCCCACAGTGTGATCCCTGGCTTTGAGCATCTCATTCTTGCTGGAACATGGCAACCGTCCAGAACCTGCCCCCGGATGGCCATCCCCCAGGTTCATCGCCCTCATGATCTCCCCCACGTCCTTGTTGTGCTCCCTGGTGTTCATGAGGAAGGACAGGGACATGGAGAAGGTCAGATCGTTGGTCTTCCTCCCTCCCTTGTACTGGTTCTGGATCAGCAGTACCGCCAGAGCCTCAGGATGGAGAATGAAAGCCAGATTCCGGAGAATGCCCGGTTTGCGATTGTGGCGAGTCAGGTCGATTATGGCGATCTCATGTTCCGTGTCGTCATCGTGGAATCGAGTGTCCTGCTCAATGAGTTTCAGACTCCTTTCCTCCAGGTCTCTGAAGGATTCCATCGCCGCCTTCACGTCCACATCGGCCAGCGCCTCTTCCATTGAGCTGTTCCTGAGGAGAGACACCAACTTCTTGAGGTAGCGATGGTAGTTCTTTCCATCCCTCGATACGGCGATGATGGAATCCGCGAGGAACCTTTCCGGGAGAGGTTCCCTCCACTGTTCCATTGTCCTGTAGTCGAAAGAGTCCACCCTGTCGGTCCTGGCAACTGTGTCCTCGATGAAAGAGGGGAACTGAACCTTGTCCCGGTAGTATTCGTAAACCACTCTCGCACAGGACGGCGCAGGTGAAAAGTTCCCCGGAATCTCCTTGACTTCAAGCCCTCGCAACTCGATATCGGCCAGATTGCCGGAATGGTGATCGAACCACATCCCGAATCTCACCGGACAGGGAAGGTCACAGACTATATCCTCTTCCGTCGTAGATGCCCTGCCCTCAAAAATGGTGACCGGGCCGGTGAAATAGCAACGTTCTATTCCTGTGGCAATGGAGACGATGGCGGCGCTGACAACGCCGTCCAGATCGTCGTGAGTGACTATGCGGGTGTATTTGGAGAGGTTCATTAAGTTCCGAGTTCCGAGTTCCGGGAAAAGGACATATAGGACAGGATAATAAACAACCGGCAAAAACGCAAATCCAGATACAGCGATCCCGCTCCCGCCTGTCCGGCACGAGCTGCTTGATGGACTTTTTGCGAGTCCATCAATGCTATTATATATGGTTCCTCCGGGAAATGAGTACCTGTAAGGTCCCAGATTTCATATTCCAACCCTTTCTCACGCCCGCTCATCACGCTCCAGGCGTGATTCGCTCAAGTCCGCAAAGGACGCCAAGAGTGCTCCCTGGGCCCGAA
>QIEJ01000259.1 GCA_003228585.1 Pseudomonadota bacterium | reverse complement strand
ATGTTTCGGCAGCCGCGCGGCACGAGCAGCGGCGAGTTGTCCCGAGCAAGGTGCCGATAGTTGTGTACCGCGTCGAGGGGCACTCTACGTTGTGTTTCCTAAGAACTGTGATATGCAGCGCTTCCTTTTGGATTTTGGATCTTGGATCTTGGATTGGAATTCTGAACCTTGAACCCGCCTTAACTAAATCTCGGTGCCAGACACTTTTTTAAGGGGCATGGAAAAACCTGAGAATTTAAGGTACGTCCCAGGTAATCCCGATCTTACCTCATCCCAATTCAACAACCAGATGGACACCTGTGAATAGGGTTTTTCGCCATCAGTTTGCTACATTTTCTACAACTTGGTTAAGTGTCTACATTACGACAACTGTTGATTTTGCGTTATGGAATGAGTATCATTCATACATGGAGCATCCCTTCGATCCGAACGATGCGAAAGAACGCATCCGGGAACTGTTGAGTCAAGGGAGAATTTTCTACTCCAGGCCCCATGCGCTCGAACGATTGCGTGAAAGAAACATAACCATGGTCGACTGTGAGAATGTATTGCGGGGTGGATCAGTTGGCGAGGGGTACAAGGAAGGCGGGAATTGGAGATACAAGGTTTCGACCAACAACATGGAAGTTGTCGTACAATTCTTACCGTATAATCAACTTATGATAATCACCGCATGGAGGAAAGGTGGGAAGCCATGAAATGTTTTGAGTGTGGAGTCGGGAAGATGTCAACAAATAGCGATGCCTACCGTTATTACGAGTCTGGTTTGCCAAATGTCATACTACACGGGGTCACGGTACACCGTTGCAAAGAGTGCGGCGCTGAATATGTTTCCATACCTGACCTGGAAGGACTTCACAGAACCTTGGCGCTGGCTATCATCAGCCAGGATGGTCGACTTTCGCCCGCTGAGGTGAGGTATCTGCGGAAAACCCTCGGATGGTCTGGGGCCGACTTCGCTCGGAAGTTCCATGTCACGCAGTCTGCTGTATCGAGGTGGGAGAGTGAACGAGCAACAACCCGCATGAGCAAGGCCAATGAATTGCTGCTGAGAGATATGGTGGCCCGTGGTAAGAAAATCGAAGACTATGACAAACTCATGGAAGACATCGCCCTGGAAGCGGCCGCTGCTGCAATCAGCTTCAAGCTAGTGCATGAACGAGATGGATGGAACATGGCTCAGGCTGCCTAGCCTGTGTAGGGGCATGGGGCCAGGCCGCCTGTCCTGAGCAAGTGAAACGCGTCGAAGGGTGAATTGGGGTGATACTGAGTTGATCAGTTGGTTTTGATGATGGTCTTGCTGACTGTCATCCGATCCAGTTCCAGGAAAGTTGCTATATTTGATTGGGTGTAACCGTATCGTTTAAAAGCGTCACAGGTTCTCTGACCGCCCCCTGCCCCAGGACCTCCAGTCCCCGTGACAAACACCATTTTACAATTACGGGATGATTAATAATGAATGGCTTTAAAAATGGAGCGGGAATCTCGGTGCCAGACACTTTTTTGAGGGGCATGGAAAAACCTGAGAATCTTAAGGTGCGTCCCAGGTAATCTCGCGGTGAGAAGCGTTTTTTTTTGGATTTTGGGTCTTGGATTCTGGATTGGAACCCTGTCTGCCTCCTCTTCTCCAGAATGACGTCTTGACGTCATGGTGTTGTAACGTTATTCTTTGAACATGACCTCAAAAACCAAACGCGCCACTATCTATCTGGAACCGGAACTGCACAGGACCCTGCGCTTGAAAGCCGTACAAATGGAAAGGTCCATCTCCGATCTGGTCAATCAGGCCATCAGAGACAGCCTGTTCGAGGATTCGGAAGACCTGGCTGCCTTTGAGGCCAGAGACGCTGAACCTGATCTGGATTTCGAACAGGTCCTTCTCGATCTGAAAAAACGTGGCAAAATATAAGGTCCTTATCAAGCCGTCAGCGGTCAAGGAACTGGAGGAGGTACCCGGGAAGGACCGTCGCAGGATTGTGTGTAGAATTCAGGGTCTTTCCGATAATCCCCGCCCCCGGGGCTGTGAAAAACTGTCCGGCAATGACAAATACCGGATGCGACAGGGAAAATACCGAATTCTCTATCAGATCAAGGATGAGGAAGTGATCGTTGTCATTGTGCGAGTAGCGCAC
>QIEJ01000140.1 GCA_003228585.1 Pseudomonadota bacterium | reverse complement strand
TGATGGATGAGACTCTTAAAAGCGATTATGAATACGAGGAACAGCCCTGAAAAGCAGTGCCTGGATTCTAGGCTCAAGAAGCTATAATTGATCCAGGTGTGGAACCTTGATCAATTATAGAAACCAATACGTCCTCTCCTTGAAATCATCGTATTCGGGAAAGGACCTTTCAAGTTTTCCTTCCTCCATTCTTGATCTGAAAAGCTGGATGGCGACAAAGAACCCGAAAATAAGCAGAGCCCGCCAGGAGAGCCGCCATGCCGCCACTGCTGCCGCGGTGAGAATCTCACCCAGATAGATTGGATGGCGGACCCAGCGGTAGGGTCCTCCGGATACCATGGACCTCGCCTCAACGGTAACACTGAAAGAGCGTCTCAGGGTCCACATACCCCAGGCCGTGAAACCAGTGGCCAGGGTCATCCACCAGAAGACGGCCAGCATCAGAGTCCGGCTCTTCAGCATCCAGGGAGCGGGCGGGCTGGTCAGAAGAAGGAAGGGAAGCAGAGCGCCAACCAGAGGGACAACCACCTCCCCAACCCCCCGAGCTCTGTCAACCGGATTGTCCCTCATGAGGAAAGCCGCTATGAGGACAACGAAAATGAGTGTCTCCACAAACCAGAGGGGTTTGAGGAGAAAATCGCCGTACTGGATGAGCCTGACGATCAGGAAACCGGCGCAGATGACGGCTCCGCCGATCCGAATGGCCCGGTGCAGAAACCGTTCCGAAACCAGATTTTGGGCCCACCCGAAGGGGTCAAAGATTCCCCCGGGGAGGATCGACGAGAGAAACTGTCTAGGTGTCATGCTCTGATCCTGTCCATTTTTCACTTTAATCAGTCGTATTTTACGATAAACTCTTCCAGTTCCCTGACATCCTGTGCAGATCCGGCAAAGAAGGGGACCCTCTGGTGCAGTTCAGTGGGCTGGACATCAAGAACAGGGCCTGTGCCTGTGCTGGCCGCCCCGCCTGCATGCTCGCACAGGAAGGCCATCGGCGCGCACTCATAAAGAAGCCTCAATTTCCCGTGGGGCTTCCGGGGATCCTTGTTGTCGGCCGGATACATGAAGATCCCTCCCTTGAGGAGGGTCCTGTGCACGTCAGCCACCATGGAGCCAATGTACCTGGTGCTGTAGGGCCTTCCTGTCGCCTTGTCTTTCTCCTTTATATGGTCAATATATTGCCTTACCCCCTCAGACCAGTAAGGATAGTTGCCTTCGTTGATGGAGTAGATCTTGCCTTTGACCGGGATCTTTATATCCGGATGAGATTCCAGGAATTCACCCACTGAAGGATCGAGAGTGAATCCATGCACTCCGTTCCCGGTACTCATCACCAGCATGGTGCTGCTGCCGTAAACAACGTACCCTCCTGCGATCAGGTTCCGGCCAGGCTGCATGAGGTCCTCCGCGGTCCCCTTCTCCTCACCGGTGATCTTCCTGTGGACAGCAAAGATTGTTCCGATATTGACATTCACATCAATGTTGGAGGATCCGTCCAGGGGATCGAGGGCAATGGAGTAATATCCACATTTATATCCCTCCGGAATGGGTATTGTGTCGACCTCCTCCTCAGTGGCCATGATGCAGAAGTGGCCCGACCTGCCGAGGGTGTTGACAAAGATCTCGTTGGCGAAATCGTCCAGCTTCTGTACCTCTTCGCCCTGTACGTTCTCCTTTCCGGTAAGCCCCAGGATCTCAACAAGGCCAGCCTTGTTGACCTCTCTTGAAACGATCTTCGCAGCAAAGGCGATCTGATTGAGGATACCCGTCAGTTCACCTGTTGCCTCAGGATGTTCCTTCTGTTTTTCGTAAATATGTCTCGTGAGGTTTATCCCGATCATCCCGTCAGCCATTTCTTCCCTCCTTGTACCACCTTAAATAAAAGTCGGCTAATTTGCACAAACGCCATGACTAATGGAAATTATAGCAGACTTGCTGCGTATCAGAAAAGCTTGCAAAGAAGACCAAATCTATTGGGGGTTTAAAACCATTAACATAAGGTTCATCCGAGAAATGAGTACCTGTGAGGTTCCGGATTCCACCATCCAGATTCCAAACCTTTCTCACGCCCGCTCATCACGCTCCAGGCGTGATTCGCTCAAGCCGCAAAGGACGCCAAGAGTGCTCCCTGGGGC
>QIEJ01000150.1 GCA_003228585.1 Pseudomonadota bacterium | reverse complement strand
TTTAAAAGCGGCGTATCAAAAGCATGGGCTGTGGCGACAAGTGCCGTTAGAGATGCCGCGGCACCGGACCAGTTTCTGAACGCTGCACATGAATCACTTGGCTTCCCTCTCGACGTAGTGAGCGGCGAGGAAGAGGCCCGGTTGACTGCCGAGGGAGTTCAGGGAGGGGTGGGAAGGATTGACGAAGGTGTTATTATCGATATTGGTGGAGGCAGTACCGAGGTCATACGGATGGGCGACGGGAATATGATCTGGTGGAAAAGTCTACCGGAGGGTGTCGTCTACCTGACCGAGCAGTATGTTGCTTCCGATCCCCCTGGTCCGGAGGAAATATCCGGGATGAGGGCACGGATCAGAGAATTAATAGCACCTCTTGAACCTTGCGGGGGTATCGTTGCCGGAACAGCAGGCACACCGACAACATTGGCAGCCCTGGATTTAAGCATTGACGAATACGATCCCACCCTGATAAATGGACACGTTCTTTCCACCGGGAGGATTCAAGAGCTCAGAGACACCCTGCTGGGCAGGACATCCAGGCAGAGATTGGAGCTGGCCGGGATGGAACGGGGGAGGGAAGATCTTATCGTTACCGGCACCATCATACTTGAGGAGTTCCTCCGTCACTGGGGTTTTTCCGAATTACTTGTCAGTGATTGGGGGCTTCTTGAAGGTGTAGCCATCGCTGTGGCCAGGGATGGGAGAGGGTACGAGGTAAAGGAGGGAAGGTAATCCAAGATCCAATATCCAGGATCCAAAATGAGATCGATAAAGTCGCTCTGAAGTGGAAATTTTGGGATTTGGGATTTTGGATTCGACCTTATTATGGACCGAAAAGCCGAAATAAAAAGACAGATGGAGATCATCAGCCGTGGTACCGTAGATTTCATCTCGCCCGGGGAGCTGATGACAAAGCTGGAAAAGTCACTTGAAACAGGGGAGCCGCTGCGAATCAAGGCCGGCTTCGATCCAACTGCACCGGATCTTCATCTCGGTCACACCGTTCTCCTGCACAAGATGAAACACTTCCAGGATCTTGGGCACCATGTCCTTTTCCTGATTGGTGACTTCACTGGAATGATCGGAGATCCCACCGGGCGTTCTGAGACGAGGGTTGCGTTGACCAGAGAAGAAGTTGCCAGGAACGCAACAACCTACCAGGAGCAGACTTTTAAAATTCTTGATCCTGAACGGACAGAGGTTGTCTTCAACAGCACATGGATGGAAGAGATGGACTCAAACGGCCTCATAGAACTTGCGGCCAAATACAGTGTCGCAAGAATGCTGGAGAGGGATGATTTCAGGAAGCGGTACAAAGAACAGCGCCACATAAGCATCCATGAATTTCTCTATCCTCTGGTTCAGGGTTATGATTCGGTGGCCATTGAAGCGGATGTTGAGTTGGGAGGAACGGACCAGAAGTTTAATCTCCTTGTCGGTCGAGATCTCCAGAGGGCCTATGGCCAGAAACCTCAGGTGGTCATAACGATGCCCCTGCTGGAGGGGACTGATGGTGTTCAGAAAATGAGCAAATCCTATAACAACTATGTTGGTGTGACGGAACCTCCAGGGGAGATTTACGGTAAATTGATGTCAATCTCGGATGAACTGATGTTCAGATATTATGAACTGCTCAGCTCGATTCCATTGAATGATCTCGAGAAACTGAGCAGTGAGGTGGCGTCCGGGTCCGTTCATCCCATGGATGCCAAGCGATCCCTCGCCAGAGAAATAGTAGCCAGATACCATGATAATGAAGCGGCCCTGGAAGCCGAAGAACAGTTCGACAAACGTTTCAGCCAGAGAAAACCTCTGGAAGAACTGGCCGACGATGATTCGGTCGATGCCTATGAAATGAAGGAGCCAATGGAACTGTTCAGGGTCGTTCACGAGGTGAGAGGGGTCAGCACATCAGAGGCGATTCGTCTGATAAAGGGCGGTGCCGTAAAGATCATGGAAGGTAAGATAACGGACACAAAATACATGGTCACGCCTGGTCGGGACAAAGTCATCCGTGTCGGAAAGAAATTTTTCAGGATCCTTAAAAAAAACGGGTCTTCCGGATAATGCGTACCTCAATGTCTTTTACCACCAATTTGTCTTACGTAAAGCCCGCCAGGGGAAACCCTGGTCTTGGGCATTA
>QIEJ01000061.1 GCA_003228585.1 Pseudomonadota bacterium | reverse complement strand
CCCTGGTCAAAATAAAGGTCCACCACGCTGACATTTTCCTTCATGATATATTCCCACACATTAATCTCCGTCCAGTCCAGCAGCGGGTGAATCCGCACGTGTGTTTCCGGTGCGAATTTGGTCTTGAACTGATCCCAGAGCTCTGGCGGCTGCTCTCGAAAATCCCAATCGTTATGCCTGTCCCTGGCCGAGAACCCTGGCCGAGAAATAGCGTTCCTTGGCCCTTGTGCCCTCCTCGTCGGATCGGACACCCACGATGACTCCTGTGTATCCCTTTTCATTGAGCGCTATCTGAAGGCCTTCCGTCTTCAGAGCTGTGCAGCACTCCACCTTTCCTTTATCCGGGTGCATGCCTTCGGCCAGGGCGTCTTCGTTGGTGGCCACAACCAGCGTCAGTCCCCACTCCTTAACCAGCCTGTCGGATCATCTCGGGGATCTTGTATGTCGTATCGATATGAACAAGCGGAATGGGACAGTGACCAAAAAAGGCCTTTCGCGCCAGCCAGAGAAGGACGGTAGAATCCTTGCCGATGGACCAGAGCATGCACAGGTTGTCAAAGTGCTTGTAGGCCTCTCTGAGGATGTAGATTGCCTGATCTTCCAGTCTTTCCAGATGTTTCATAAGTATCCCCAGTCCATTAACTATTCAATAGATTTCAGAATGCCGGATGAGTCCAGGAGTGCCGCTGTCTGGTCAACCGCTTCATGTAAGGACAGAGTGGCAGTGTCCAGGACCAGTTCAGGTTCCAGGGGTTCCTCATACGGACTGTCCACCCCGGTGAAATCGGCGATCTCACCCGCACGGGCTTTCCTGTACAGACCTTTAGAATCTCTCTGCTCGCAGGTTTCCAGATCACACTTCAGATAAACTTCCAAAAAGTCGCCCTTCGCGAAAAGGGCACGAGCCCTGTCCCTGTCCCTTCGGAAGGGTGAAATAAAGGCCGTTATAACCACAAGCCCGGCATCGACCAACAATCGGGCCAACTCCCCGACCCTGCGGATATTTTCCTCCCTGTCCTCCTCAGTGAACCCCAGATCGCTGCATAATCCATGTCGAAGATTATCCCCATCAAGGACGTATACATGGACACCCCGCTTTATAAGGTTTTCCTCAACCCCGTGGGCAACCGAGGTTTTCCCTGATCCTGACAATCCCGTCAACCAGATCACAACTGATCGGTGGCCCAGGAGTTGATTTCTGTGGCTCCTTTTGATCAGTCCGTCCTGCCAGAAGATGTTATCTTTCATTTTCATTATCCTGGTTTAAAGCTGCTATCATTTTTTTTGAATCAATGATCAGATTATCCTTTTCAACTCTTCGGTGGTAAAATAGATTGTTTGCGCCGTTGACAGTAAACAGACGGGGTGCTAATTTTGCCGCCTGCCAACGCCCTCGTAGCTCAGTCGGATAGAGCACAGGATTCCTAATCCTGGGGCCGCAGGTTCGAATCCTGCCGGGGGCACCACTCGACGCGTCAAAAGCTCTCCTCGCCCGAGAGCTTTTTCCGAGCTTTTTCCTTGTCCTCCGTCACCTCAAGATCCCGAGCCTGTCGAGGGGCTCGTGGCAGGCCACCAAGTACTAGATTATCTCCTCCAGTGAGATGTTCAGCCTCATGGTGATCCTCTTCAGCTTCCTCAGGGCAGATGCTTCGATCTGGCGGATCCGTTCTCTGGTGACACCGTAGCTCTGGCCTATGGCCTCAAGTGTTTTCGGCTCCCCGTCATCGAGCCCGAACCTCAGGATGATGATCTCCCTCTCGTTCTCGAACAACTCGTCCAGCCACCCGAATATGAGACCAACCCTTTTCTCCTCCTCCACCATGTCCGACGGCATAACTGCCTTTTCATCCTCGATCAGGTCAATGAGTTCCTGTTCGTCATCGATGCCGATGGGTGTCTCCATGGAGGAGGTACGCCTGACAAGCTGAAGGATGTGCTGAACCTTGCTCAAAGGTATTTTGAGATGGTCCGCAATGTCCTGCTGGGTCGGTTCGCAGCCCAACTGCTGGAACAGCTTCCTGTCGGCCTTCAGGACCTTGTTGATGTCCTCGGAAACATGAACCGGCAGCCTGATGATCCTGGCCTGATTGACAATAGCTCGCTCGGTGGCCTGCCGGATCCACCATGTGGCGTATGTGCTGAACCTGAAACCGCGCTTGTAATCAAACTTTTCCACAGCCCTGATGAGGCCCAGATTCCCTTCTTCGATGAGATCAAGAAGAGGTAAACCCCTGTTTATGTAGCGTTTGGCGATGTTGACGACCAACCTGAGGTTGGACTCGATCATCAGCTGCCTGGCATCCTCATCCCCCTCGGAAACCTTCTTTGCGAGATCCAGTTCCTCCTCGCGGCACAGCAGCTTTGTTCTCCGGATCTCCTCGAGGTAGATCCGGATGGGGTCCCTTCCCGATGTGGGGTATCTTTTTACCGGCTCCCGGTCCTTTTTTTGATCCCCGGGACCGGCTCCATCGCTTTTTCTGCCGCTCATAATCCCCCTATCCAGAAGGCTGCCATGGGTTCTCCGACAGGCTCCTAGGACTCCGGCAGGTACACCAGCGGGTCCTCCGGGACCCCCCTTTTTCTTAACTCAAAGTGAAGATGCGGACCGGTAGCCCAACCAGTCTCTCCAACACGAGCGATCACCTGGCCCCTTTTCACAAGATCGCCCATTCTGACAAGATTGGCTGAGTTGTGCGCATATACTGTTGATAGATCCTCGGAATGTTTGAGCACAACGACCTTTCCATACCCCCTCATTCCCTGGCCGCTGTACACAACGCGCCCCCCCGCGGCCGCCCTGATGGATGTTCCTTTGGGCGCCGGCAGGTCCAATCCCTCATGCTCCCTCCCCGACCTTGGTCCGAAGCCTGAGGAAGGATGCGCGCTTAATGGCCACGCAATTTTGACAGCAGCGGGCCCTGGTGGAACAATCTCGCCCGGACGGTAGGGCTCCACGTGAAGAACAGTATCAACACCGGGGATGAAAAGCCGTTTCCCCACAGGTATCGACGTCACGTCCTCAATTCACCCACTGGACAGTCTCCAGATCCACTTTGTAGGCTCTGGAAATTCTCCAAAGGGTCTGTCCCTTTTCGACGACGTGGTAGACCCCACCAAATTCTGTTGAATATCTGGGCGCGGCCTTCCGGGTTCCCCTCGTCTGGGCGCATGAAGAAACGCTAATGATAACAAGAAGTAAGACGGCAAGTCGAACATAAAATCGTCGCATTGGCTGTGTCATGCCTTGTGACCATGTCTCCTGACCAGCGGTCGGATCACCAGAAAACCTCCCACAAGCAGGACCATAAAGGCCAGGGTGAACCAGTTGAAGTACTTTTCCAGCAGGACCCTGACCGGCTCTCCCCAGAAATAAATGGCCATCGCCACAAGAAAGAACCTGGCGCTCCGGCTCACAGCCGAGGCAGCGGCAAAGGGTTTAAAGGGTATTTCGAAAGCTCCTGCGGAGAGAGTGAACAGAGTGAACACCTTGTAGGGAATGGGTGTGAACCCGGCTACTGCGATGGCCCAGACCTCATATTTTTCATAAGCATTTTTCACCATGAGGATCTTTTCTTCAGAAAAAATCCGGTAAAGAAGAGGCTTTCCACCCACCCAGCCCAGGAAATAACCGAAAATGCCGCCCAGAACGGACCCGGCAGAGCAGATGAGAGCCAGGATAAATGCTTCTTCCGGTCTGATGAGGGCCATGGCGATGAGAAGAATATCGGGTGGTATGGGAAAAAAGGAGGACTCGGCAAAGGCGAGGATAAAAAGCGCAATGTTCGCCGAAGGACTCTGGGCCCATCCAGCAACCCATTCAATAAGGCCGCTCATCGATTGTTGACCTCCCATCCATGTTTTCCCAGAAGGCGAACAAAGACGCAGCCGCCCATCTTTTCCTTCCTTATTTTGCCCTTTTGATCCCTGGTTACCCGAATCAACTCCTGGCTGAGATCACCGCCGACAGGAATGACAAGGATGCCATCATCTTTAAGCTGATCTATCAGAGGCTCCGGGACAGAGGGGGCGCCCGCCGTGACCATTATCCTGTCGTAGGGCGCGTGCTCTTCCCACCCCATGGTCCCATCGGAAAGTCTGACCAGGACATTGGAGTGCCCCAACTCATCCAGAGTTTTTCTCGCGCGTCCAGCCAGTGCGGGAATCCTTTCCACGGAATATACACGCCCGGCAAGTTCTGCCAGAACAGCGGTTTGATATCCGGAGCCTGTCCCGATCTCCAGAACCGTTTCCTTACCGGACAACTTGAGAGCCTCTGTCATCAAGGCCACCATGTAGGGTTGGGAGATCGTCTGCTCCTCACCGATGGGCAGTGGATAATCCTCATAGGCACTGGATCGATGGACCTCCTGAACAAACAGGTGCCTGGGTACCTTTCTCATCGCTTCAAGGACCCTTTCATCCTTGAGCCCTCTGGGAATGAGCTGGGTATCGACCATCTTCTTCCTCGCCCAGTCAAGGCGTTCAGCGTTTTTATTCTTCAATTATCTATTTCTCCCGGTTCCAGGATCTGATGGCTTCAAGTGCCTGGTAGTTGGTCATGTCAGCATGAAGTGGAGTGACACTGATATATCCATCCGCCACGGCTCCCACATCCGTGTCGATTCCTCCCTCCGGGGGCATTTGTTCGCCTCCTATCCAGAAATAGGACTTCCCCCTGGGGTCTTCTTTCTCGATAACACTCTCATTGAACCGCTGCCAACCCTGATGCGTTATCAGGTATCTGTCAAGGTCCTGCTCCGGGTCGTCGGGTACATTAACGTTGAGCACCGTATCCTTTGGAAGCCCGTATTCACCTATCCAGCGAGCCACTTTTACTGAGAATTCAGCGGCTGGCCGGTAGTCGTGATTCTTGTATTCCACGAGAGACACGGCAAAGGAGGGGATCCCCATAAGATTGCCCTCGAGGGCGGCCCAGACGGTTCCGGAATAGGTGATGTTCTGGCCCAGATTCGCTCCACGGTTGATGCCTGACACCAGCAGATCCGGTTTCTCGCCTTTAAGGATCACATGAATGGCAAGATGAATGCAGTCGGTCGGTGTCCCGTCGATGGCGTAGATATCCTTGCTGACTGTGCCTATCCTGAGTGGATGGTAAAGAGTCAGGGAATGGCTTGCCGCACTTCTTTCTCTGTCGGGGGCCGCAATGACGACCCTTCCCATTTCCTTTAGAGACTGGGACAGGGCCCTGATCCCCGGCGCATGGACTCCGTCATCGTTTGTTACCAGAATAAGCATAGCGGCCTTTCGATCCCTGGAGGAGTCACCGGAATCGGCATCTCCCGAGGAATGAGTGGTCCAAAATCCAAGATTTTCTCACGCCGGCTCGTCGCAAAAGCTAATTTACCACAGCGTGACCATTAAAAGGTCACTCCACAGGGTTTCACGGGGTAATATCAAGATCATTAACTGGTAGGAATTAATAGATTCTGTCTCTCGCCCGTTCATCACTGCGCTTTCCTTCGCAACCTCGCGGTGGAATATCCTGGTTTTACCGCCAGGAACGCAAAGGAAACCTTAACCCGCCTCCTCACCGAAGCTGTTTGAGCCTTGCAGGTCGGGATAAAAGTGAACTTTGATCCCGAGTCGCAATGCTCAGCCAGCTGATTTCAGGGAA
>QIEJ01000055.1 GCA_003228585.1 Pseudomonadota bacterium | reverse complement strand
CAACCGTTCCAATCCCAAACCGGTGTCGATACTCGGTTTGGGCAAAGGTGTCAATTTCCCTGAGCTGTCCCTGTCGTACTGCATGAAGACAAGATTCCAGAGTTCCAGGAATCTGCCGCAGTCACAGTCCGGACCGCAGGTTTTCAGACCGCATCCATAGTCTTCTCCAAGATCATAGATAATCTCGGAACATGGACCGCAGGGGCCGGTGTCGCCCATGGCCCAGAAATTGTCCTTCTCACCAAGACGGTAGATCCTGTCCTCCGGCAGTCCGGCAACCTCCTGCCATAGATTATAGGCTTCGTCGTCATCCATAAACACCGTTGCCAGCAGCCTGTCTGCTTCAAGGGATACTGTCCGGGTGAGGAATTCCCATCCGAACTCAATGGCCTCTTTTTTGAAATAATCTCCGAAAGAAAAGTTACCCAGCATCTCAAAAAAGGTGTGATGACGAGCAGTTCTGCCAACATTTTCCAGATCGTTGTGTTTTCCGGAGACCCTGAGACATTTCTGGGTAGATGCCGCTCTGACGTAATCCCTTTTCTCCTGCCCCAGAAAGGTGTCCTTGAACTGAACCATCCCGGCGTTGGTAAAGAAGAGAGTAGGATCATTCTGGGGTATCAGAGATGAGCTCCTCACCCTGGTGTGTTCCTTGTCCTGAAAGTAGGCCAGAAAAGTCTCTCTGACTTGGGCACCTTTCAAATTTTTTCCTCCCCGGGGGCGTAAGTTGACAGCGCTGCCCATATCGCCTGAGGTGTAAAACCCTTGGCTTCAAGATGACGGTAAAGAGCCGCCTTGCCGCGAACACCCGAGTTCCTTAATGTCTGCATTCTTTTCCTCATTGCACGCAGAGCGATTTCCTCCTCCTTCTCGGGGGACAGATACAGATCAAGGGCCTTTATAGCAGTCTGCTCCGGTATTCCCTTTTTTTTCAGTTCATACGACATGCGGAGCCTGCCGTAATAGCGGCTAGCGGCCCGGCTGGTAACCCATTGGGTTGCGAACTGGTCATCGTCCAGGAATCCCTTGTCCACCAGTTCATCGATGACACTCGAGATGACCTCATCTGGATGAAACTTCTTCGCCAGCCCGATACGGACCTCATTAATGCTGCGCATTCTCCTCGAAAGGGCCCTGATCGCCCAACGATATGCCAACCTTCGACCATTATTATCCATTAAAACCTGTCAATCTTGATCTCGCCGTTCTGCCTGGCCTCCTCCTCATGTTTATCTTCCGCGGGAACCGCCTGATCAGCGGCCATCTTCTCAAACTCGACCCAGGACTCGTCGGTAGCATCGATTCCCTGGATCTTCAAGGCAAAGTCATCGGGACGCGTGCTTTGCCTGAGGGCTTCCTCGTATGTGATGAGGTTCTTTCTGAACAGTATCATAAGCGCCTGATCGAAGGTCTGCATTCCGTACTGGGTGTAACCTGAACCTATGACATCGGCCAGTTCGTGGGTTCTGTCCTTGTCGATAATGCATTCTTTGACCCGGTTGGTCGTCACCAGCACCTCCACTGCCGGAACCCTTCCCTTAGTGTCGGATTTGGGAACAAGCCGCATGGATATGACACCCTCGAGAACCCCTGCGAGCTGAAGTCTGATCTGCTTCTGCTGATATGGAGGAAAGACGGAAATAATTCTGTTGACCGTCTCCGTGGCATCGACCGTGTGAACGGTGCTTAAAACAAGATGACCGGTTTCTGCGGCAACCAGCGCTGTTTCAATGGTTTCAAAATCTCTCATCTCCCCGACCATGATCACATCAGGATCCTGTCGAAGAGCGCTTTTCAGCGCGGCGCCGAAGGACAGTGTGTCAGAGCCTATTTCTCTCTGGTTGATGAGGCTTTTCAGGTCCCGATGAAGATACTCGATGGGGTCCTCAATAGTGATGATATGAGCGGTACGGTTCTGGTTGACATGGTGTATCATGCCCGCCAGGGAAGTTGATTTGCCGCTTCCCGTTGTCCCTGTCACCAGGACAAGCCCCCGGGGCTTCAGAGACAAAGGCTCGAGAACCTTTGGAAGATGAAGCTCCTCCAGTGTCATGATCTTCACCGGGATGAGGCGGAACACCATACCGACAGTTCCTCTCTGTTGAAAAATATTGACCCTGAATCTGCCGAGCCCGGGAACACTGTAGGCAATGTCCAGTTCATTGCTGCGCTTGAACCGGTCCTTCTGGGTGTC
>QIEJ01000006.1 GCA_003228585.1 Pseudomonadota bacterium | reverse complement strand
TCTCCAAACCCTCATCCGCCCGCCAGTTACTGGTGAGTGCGGAGCTCTCCCTGACCACGAACCCTGCCACGCAGGGTCCGGATGATTCGTTATCGTGCTGGTTGACCCCGGTGTTGCCGATGTGGGTGGGAGTCATGACCACAATCTGGCGATGATAGGAGGGGTCGGTGAGGACCTCCTGATAGCCGGTCATACAGGTGTTAAAAACCACCTCACCGATGGATGTAGTTTCAGCACCGAATCCCCACCCACGCATCACAGTACCATCCGCAAGCGCGAGGACCGCTCTGGGTTTGCCGGGTTTCAGAACGCTGGAAAGTGACTGCATCTAATATTACTCCTCATAGTATTCAGTAATCAGAATCCAGAATAAAACACTGATCACTGATGATTACTTTTTCCCCGCTCATAAACCTTTCGCCCCCCCACAAACGTGGCGACAACCTCACCTTTCAGAGTCATCCCGGCAAAAGGTGTGTTCTTTCCCTTTGACACGAACTGGTCTGGATCCACCTTCCACTCCCTCTCCAGATCCACCAGAGCAAGGTCAGCCGGGCCTTCCTCCTCAAGGGAGCCACCGGGAATCCGGGCTATGGCGGCTGGCGCTGTGGTCCATTTTCGGATAGCCTCCAGGAGAGAGAGGCGGCCACTGTCCACCAGCCCCAGGGTCAACGAGAGGGCTGTTTCAAATCCCGATATTCCGAAAGCGGCCAGGTCAAACTCCACATTCTTTTCGTCCCTGTGATGGGGCGCATGGTCGGTGGCTATGGCATCAATGGTACCGTCAACAAGACCTTCAATCACCGCCTCGACGTCCCGGGCTGTCCTCAAGGGAGGTTTGACCTTCGCGTCCGTGTTATACCCCAGAACCGCATCGTGGGTCAGGGTGAAGTGATGCGGACATGCCTCCGCGGTGACCCCCAAACCGTCTTCCTTGGCTCGCCTGATAAGTTCAACCACCGATTCACTGCTCACGTGGGCAATGTGAATGCGGCCTCCAAACTCCTTTAACAGCGAGATGTTCCTCGCCGCCTCGGCATAGGCTGCGGATACCGGGATACCTTCAAGGCCAAGCCGGGTGGAAATCGGTCCCTCATGCATAACACCGTCACCGGCGATGGCCAGATCCTCCGCGTGATCGATGACAAGCAGTCCATAGGTGGAGGCGTATTCGATGGCCCGCCTCATAATCTCACCGCTGGAAACCGGTCGACCGTCATCGGAAACGGCAATGCAGCCGGCCTCGGCCAGCTCACCCATCTCAGAGAGGCTCTCCCCTTTCATCCCCTGGGTGACACATCCCACCGGATAGACCCTTGCCGTTCCAGCCTCCCGGGCCCTGTCAAGGATATATGAGGTGACCGCGGCGCTGTCATTCACAGGATATGTGTTGGCCATGCACATTACCGATGTTATTCCACCCTTGACAGCAGCCGCGCATCCTGAAGATACAGTCTCCTTGTACTCAAAACCCGGTTCTCGAAGATGGCAGTGCATGTCAATGAGTCCCGGGATTACAGCCAGTCCCGAAGCGTCGATGGTTTTTGAATCTGCCGGCGCCACCAGGTCCTTACCAACAGAGACTATCTTCCCCTTTTCCAGAACAACATCCAGAGGGCTGTCGGTTCCGCTTGCAGGGTCCACTACCCGGCCGCCTTTAATCAACCACTTCATCAATACCCCCTCCGAGCAGGTAGAGAACTGCCATCCTGATCGCCACGCCGTTTTCCACCTGGTCAAGGATAACACTGTCAGGTCCGTCGGCAATTTCCGAGGAAATCTCGACACCCCTGTTGATGGGGCCGGGATGCATCACAAGGACATCGTCCCCGGCAAGCTTGAGTCTATCAGCATTCAGCCCGAAAAACCTTGCGTACTCCCTCAATGTCGGTATCAGGGAACCGCTTTTCCTCTCCAACTGTATACGAAGCATGATCACTACATCGGCTCCATCGAGGGCTTCCTCCAGGCTGCCGGCGACCCTCGCGCCCATCTGCTCTATCCCCGCAGGTATCATGGTTTTTGGACCGCTGACGAACACTTCAGAGCCCATGGTTGTAAAGCCGAGGATATCTGAACGGGCCACCCTGCTGTGAGAAATGTCCCCCACGATGGCCACTTTCAGGCCATCCAGGCGGCCCCTCTTCTCCCTCACGGTGAACATGTCCAGAAGGCCCTGTGTGGGATGCTGGTGGAATCCGTCACCGGCATTAACCACCGCGCAGCCAAGGTTTCTGGCCAGGATCAAGGGGGCGCCGGAATATTTGTGCCTTATGATCACCACGTCGGGGGCCATGTAATCGAGGTTTCTTGCCGTGTCCAGAAGCGTCTCACCCTTGCTGGTGCTGCTTGCCGCCGCAGAGAAGTTCACAGCATCGGCGGATAGTCTCTTTGCCGCGATCTCAAAGGAGGTTCTCGTTCGGGTACTCGGTTCAAAAAAGAGATTGATAATCGTCTTTCCCCTCAACGTTGGGATCTTCTTGATCTTCCTGGTGGAGACCTCCTTCATTCCCTGCGCTGTATCGAAGATCCTTGACAGATCCTCTGCCGACAGTCCGTCCAAACCCAATAGATGCTTGCTGTTTCCGATCATG
>QIEJ01000120.1 GCA_003228585.1 Pseudomonadota bacterium | reverse complement strand
GGCATGCCGAGGAAATCCGTAGTGCCTACCGGGTCAACCTTGACAATGTAGAGGCCTTCACTGCTGAAATGATTAAACGGTTTATTTGATCAAGGACCTTTGAGGTCCGGCACCGTGAGGTTTCATTTACTGATCCATTTGCCATGGAGAGAAAGTGTTTGAAGTCCCGGGTTCCATGACGCCCGAATCCTTCCGCAATATTCGAGATGACCGATACCGAAGCCTTTCTGATCTGATTTTTGAGTGAGTAATCCCGGGCCCATGGACCACCCGAACTGAGAATGTAGACCTTCCTGGAGATTTTAAGGGTCTTTTGCCAGACAATGAGGTCTTCGAATTTCTCGATCTTGTGGGAGGGTTTCATGCAGATCTGAATGCAGGATGGGGGCCAAGCGCCCTGCCGGCGAGTGCATTAGTGCAGTGGTGCGGTAGTGCAGTAGGCTACTGCACGGGAACCCTGCCAGGTGCGCGGGTGCACTACTGTACTATGTACTTTGTATCTTTCCCCTTTCCACTTGCTACTTGTTACTTTCAACTGTCCTTTCTAATAGCATACAATACTTGCCATATGGCATACTAAAGTATATATATAGCCTATAAAAGTTGCTAAATGGACTAACAAAATATGTTAGTAGCATCTTGGATCAGGATGTGCACTAATGAAGTTTCAAAAGCCTCTCAATGAAATCTTTAAGAACCTTTCGCATGTAAAAGTGCTGAGAGTCCTGACTACCAGCGAGTTAGATCTTACAGGCAACGAGATTGCGCGCCTGGCCGGTATCAGTCCCCTGGGATGTAAAAACACTCTGGATCACCTGCAAGAACTCAACATACTTGCCATTCGCAAGGTTGGCCGTGCATATCTATACCGCCTCAGGGATGAAAATCTGATCATCCAAAAGCTGCTGAAAAGCCTTTTCATCAACGAACAAAAGCTCCTTGAGGAGGCATTAAAGAAGGTCGCGCAGCATTTTGGCAACTTTGCCCACAGCGTTTATCTGTTCGGAAGTGTCGCCAGGGGTGAAGAATCTTTCCAAAGCGACATTGATCTTTGCGTCATCACGAGCGACCCGAATCGTCTTGAACAGGCCAAAGAGAAAGCCATGGAAATGACGGACCTTCTAAACAGTGAAACCGGAATCACTCCTAACATCCTGGTGATGGACAAAGTGGATTTCATGCAAAGATACAAGGCCGGTGATGACCTCGCCAAAAACATAATTGAAGAGGGCTCCATTCTTTTCGGAACAAGGGATTTCACTTAAATGACCGCTAGAAAAACCAGAAGGAGGGCAGTTACTCAGGACGAGGCGAGAAAATATCTTTCCAAGGCCGATGAGTTTTTAAGGACTGCCAGAAAAGCGATGGTTGACGGAGATTACCATGCCACCAGTTTGAATGCCGTTCATGCGGCTATTTCAGCGAACGATGCTGTCACGGGTCATTTCGGTGGAATACGGTCATCCTCAGAGGACCACGGAGATGCTGCCAACCTGTTAATGGAAATTGCTCCAAAAGGCGCCCAAGAGTGGAGAAAGCAAGCTGCCAGACTGGGAAGGATGATCGCCCAAAAAAGCTCAGTAGCTTATGGAGTTGAAGTCATCAGGTCCAAAGATGCGGATAATCTCCTCCAGCAAGCAGAACGATTTGTTCGCTGGGCCAGGGAGGTTGTTGCCGGGTAAATCAAAATCCATTCCCCCTGGACAGGTTTGGTATTTTATGGCATTGATGGCATTGGGTGGGGGGGCAAGGGGTTGATTTTTAAGGGGTTTTGGCCCTGCTTGGGGGCAGGGTGAAGTGCATTTGTGCATGAGTGCAGAAGTGCATTAGTGCAGTGGTGCGGTAGTGCAGTAGGCTACTGCACGGGTTCCCCGCCAGGTGCGCGGGTGTACTACTGTACTACTGCACTATTAAAGGAACCGCTCCTGGAATGGTCCTTCTTCACACAATTTAATGAGATCCGCCAGCTGTTCCAGGAGTTCCTGAGGCACCTTATCCCTGTCGAGGACCCACCGTGACCATCAATCCAGCCGAAAGCTTATCCAATCATCCAGAAAAGGCGTCTTCCTGACGACTCTATCCTCACGGAGCAGTTGTCTGGATTCCTTTTCGGCGTACTCCATCAAGCCGAAGAAGTGAGCGAACCGGTCCATTGCCCTGATGGTGAAACACCGCTTGACCGTGTCCTCCCGGCTCCAGTATTGGTTTCCGATAACACCTTCCACTGCCATGGGAAAGGCATTCAGGAACTTCTCCTCGTAAAAGGATTGCGGGCGGTCCTCACCCCCGCACTTCTGGAGCAGATAAAGGGAGAAAAGGGCCGACATCTGAACGATGGGAAGGTCCTCAAAGCCGTCACGATATGCCCAGTTGAATTTCCCGGTATAGGTTTTCAGCAGACGCAGGAACACCTCGCTGCTGACCCCATCGGCCAGTACCGACTCCCCGCGCTTCGTCAGGCTGAACCGCTGATACTTCTTTTTGATGAACCCTCCCATCCCGGCAATGAGGCGCACAATGTGAAGATTCTGGAAGTCGTTTTCCCTCCTAAAACCGGTCATGAACCGCTTGTCGGTCAGATACTCGTCTCCGAAATAACTCAGGGCCACCGCCCTGACCGTTTTTCGCGGCAGATTCCCGGTGACGGTTTCCTTCAGCGGCCCCTGGCCGAGTTCTCTGACGAGGGGCATGAACAGCCTGAGAAAGGGGACATCATCAGGGATGGGCGCGTCCGTTCGGAAAACAACCGGTGAACCCGGGTCGAAAGCTCGATAGAGGAGCCAGGTCATCTGGTCAGGCGACAGCCCGTCGAACTCCTCTACAGACTCGGTGTTCCTGGCTTCCATGAAACGATCTGTTTCCGCCTGGATCTGCTCGAATGACTCGAACGATTTGCCCTCGATAAATTCCCCGATTTCTTCCATCACATCGTCCGTGGGTTTCATGCCCTGCTCAACGGCATCATGCCCGCCGCAGCACTTCTTGTATTTTATCCCGCTGCCGCACGGGCAGGGCTCGTTGCGGCCGGTTTTTTTGCCAATGCCCCCGGCTGCCTGCTTGCCGCCTGTCAGTTCCCGTTCCCTTTTCCCGAGCCATTCCAGGGCACCATCCGTCCTGGCCCATCCTGGCAGGCAGGTAAATACATAGTAGACCGCTTCGGATTCATCGCCGAACCCGATGGTTTCCGGAAGCCGCCTGGGCAGCTTCCTGCGACCCAGCATGTACGCCGGAACGTGAGGATTGACCGCCTGCGCCTCGGTGAGCAGTCTCCGTGACCCGGGTGAGTCGCCCTCCCCTCTGTATGCGCTCAGGGCGCGTGTATAGGAGAAATTCGCTGAACCATCCTCCTCATATTGAACCAGAAGGTCCTGGAGTTCCTCATCCCTGTCCAGTTCGAGAAGCAGGGCCGCCAACTCGTACCGGATGCCCTGGTTGTCGCCGGGATTCAGCGTGAGCATCTCGCTGAAATGCCGGGCCCCTTCATCCTTCCGGCCCAGGAGGATCAGGGTGTCGGCCAGTCTGGCTCTGGCACGCATGTAGGGCCGGGTCTCCAGAAACCCCCAGAAGTGACCCGCATACTCCTCGAACCCATCGCTTCCCAAGGCCCGCTCCCCGGCCCGAACGCCTTCCTGGTAATATTCCAGGGCCTGCTCGAGGTTATCAGCCTCACCTTCACCCAGGATCACATAAGCATCCGCGCAGTCCGGCCAGAGTTCAAGGGCCTTATTCGCCAGTTCGATCCTCTTTTTGGCGCTCGCCGTTTCCCAGGCATCGTAGATCAATTCCTGGGCCGAGGCTTCAATGTCATTCTTGCTCAATTTCCCACCAGCAACCCTTGCAAACCCTCTCTGCTTTTATCAGTATCGTATCTCCCTGTTCTCATTATTTCAACTTTTTCTCCGTCATTTCCTCGGGCACCCCACAAACCCCTCCCGCGCTGGCAGCCAGAACCCTGGAGAAGGCTTAGCGATCTCCTGGAGCTGAAGGACGTCGGGGGGGGGCTTGTTTAGATCTAATGCACGGCTGACCCGCCAGGTGCCCCGCCAGGTGCGCGGGTGCACTACTGTACTCTGTACTATTTACTATGTACTGACTTCAAAATCGTTTCCCTCACCCATGCGTTCAGACTCTTACCAGACTTTTTCGCCTCGATGAAGGCTTCCCTGTGGACCTCAGGCGGAATCCGGACAAGGAACTGGCCGGAGAAAGGTTTGTCGGGTTCCTCCCCTCTTTCACTGCAAAAATCCAGATAGTCATCCACGGAGTCCTTCAGGCTCTTCTTCAACTCCCGGACAGATCGCCCCTGGAACGTGATGACGTCCCGGGTGTTGATCACCTCGCCGTGGAAAAGATCATCCTTGTCCTCGAAATCGACTCGGCCGATGTAACTCTTGTATTTGAACATTATCTGATTCCCGCCTCTTTCAAGAATTTTCTCATTGATCTCACCGAACCTCGGTCGGCCTCCTTCTGCGGATGAGGCCGATGGAATACAGCCCTGATCCTGTTCAGACAAATCCTCACCCTCGATCCTTTACCCTCAGATATCTCCGCGCCTGTGGCCCGCAGTAGCGACTCGATGTCGTTCCATAAAATATCGGCCCGTACTGGATCTTCGAAAATCTTACTCAGAGTTAATCGGTGTTTCTTTCTCATTAGATATCACTTTTTGATATCATTATCAAGATAGAAACAAGATCATTTACGCATTCAATTTTACAGGAGGGTTTCATGCTGACATGAATGCAGGATGGGGGCCAATGCGCCCTGCCGGCGAGTGTATGGCGTAAAGCCTGGGGTCGTATTTTGCTTCTTAAGATTAGTTAAAAAGACAAGATACGGCCCTGAGGGGTACAGGCAGGTTGACCCTAACCGATTCCATACTGCTCGTATACAAAGGGAAGGAGACTGGCACTTTCCAACTTCTCCAATGGTGCCAGGAAGGTAACCTGAACAACTCCCGGCAGACGGCCGATCTCAATAGCTCCTGTAATTGTGGCGCGGTTCTTCACTTCCGGAACGCTGATCCCCAGGATATCTGCCGCTCGCTGTAACCCGTTTTCCGTAGCTTTATTCAGATCAGCCCCCGTTCCAATGACAGAGATGGGAGCGGATTCCTCCAGCCTGGAAAGGTTCCATTGTTTCGCCAGTGTTTCAGCTTTGGCTCTTTCCTCGGAGTTAATAGGCGTGGCCAGAAAAGGGAGATCCTCGACAAGGGGAAAAAGTACCGGTCCTCGAAGCTCTCGTCCTTTCACCACCTCGACCTGCACCGTTACGACCCCGGCTACATCCATAGTGTGTCCGGCGATTTCTCCGTCTCCCTGCAGCGCGTGCATGTCACCCATGTATACACCTGCACCAGGCACCTTTACAGGAGCCACCAGTATCGCTCCGGGCCGGACCGCGTCGATGTCCATGTGCCCGTCGGTGCGCAGTTCGAGTTGCTCGTCGGTAATTGCATAATCATGCGGCGCGCCAACGAGAAAAACCCCGAAATCGCCGGCGTTGTGAGAATCCGGCATTCTCACAGCCGGGGTTGTTCCGAGCTGACCCATGAAGGGCCTCATGCGGGATATCACTCCGATGAGATCGTGAGGAGCAAAAAGCAGCGTTGAATGCTGTGCGCAGTTTTCCGAAAGCTGAGCATAATGCCTGGCATCGCGGGCGATTCGCTCCGCTGTTCCTTCATCCACCGTCACTCCGAGAGATTTCTCCTCGTCGAACACGACAGTGTAGCCATTCTCGAACTGAAAAGCCGTTATCGCGGTGCCGCAATTGGAGCAGCGCACCGCATTCTGGCCGATTCCCTCTATCGTGGTTTCAGGGTGCATGGTATCGCACCCGGGACATTTCTTAGCCACATATGGGTCACCCTGGAAATGTCCATCAACCATACGATCCTGCCCGGAGGCAGTGGCAATAGATGTGACTTCTATCTCCCGGATTCTGATGGCGAGAGCATCTCCCGGTTCTGCGTTTTGTACATAAACCGGCCGGGTTACCTCATGACCACCCCTGAGATGAGGGGTTATCATCGGCCCCCAACAACCGGGCATTGTGTTCGCCTCAATGAAACCACCATCTTTTACCGGACCGAGCATCGGCTCTTCAGGGTCCAGAATACCGTTTGTGTAAGTTGAAACGACGACCTTCTCATTATTGCCAGCCATGTTTTCTACCCCCTGTCTCTTTTTTCGGTAAACCTGAATGGATACAAACCTCTATTGTTTTTTATCATAACAATTAAGTGCACTT
>QIEJ01000154.1 GCA_003228585.1 Pseudomonadota bacterium | reverse complement strand
GCATGTCAGAAGACTGCACCAGATGCCACGATCCCCACTCCTCGGATAACAACAACCTCCTTCTGGCCGTCTCTACTGAGGATTGCAAGGGCTGTCATGCCGACAAGGCTGCAGGGCAGTACATACATGGCGCCCTTGAAAACAACGGCTGCGACACCTGTCACAACCCCCACTCGGATCCGCCGCAGGTGGCAAAAAAGTGTGATCAGTGTCATTCACGCCTTGGCGACACCAGCCGCGCCCACGGGTCACAAGTCAGAGACCGTTGCCACGATTGCCACGATCCCCACAGCTCTGACAACCCCAATATGATCCTCAGCCCACAGACTCAGCCCGGGAACGACTGCCTCGAATGTCATGCTTCCGTTCGAAGAAAACTCGAACGCGGGTCAGCCCGACACGAGGCCGTATCGGATGGGGCCTGCACAGACTGTCACACAATCCATATTGGTGAGAAACCGTTCACCATCGAGAGGTTCCCCACCAGTATGAACACCCCGTACTCCAGGGATGCTTATGCCCTCTGCTTTAACTGCCACGGCTACTCCATGGTGGAAAGAAGGTACACACAGAATGACACAGGATTCCGGGCCGGTCTGATTAATCTCCACTACATCCACGTTTACAGGGACGGGGAAAAAGGGTATTCGTGCTGGACCTGTCACGATGCCCATGCCGCTTTTCAACCATATCTCATTAACCGGGAAGCGCCTTTGTCCATGAGCAGGTATCGGATCAGGATCGAATTTCATCCCAACCGGAATGGAGGTAAATGTCTGACCAACTGTCACACGGAAAGGACATATCAGCGATGAGGAGACATTTGTGCTCATGTATCCTCCTTACCCTTGTCATGGCAGGGTCTTTAATCGTGGCATCACTTTCCGATGCCGACGGACCGGTCTACCTCGGTCAGAAATACTGCAGGGCCTGTCACAGCAGTTCCGACGACAACCGCTATCATCTGTGGCTCAACTCGAAACATGCCAGGGCTTTTGAGGCCCTCAGGGGCGCGGAGAAAGCCGATCCGGAGTGTCTGGGGTGCCACACCACAGGACACGGGGAACCCATCTCTGAAAAGGCCGACCGCAAGGACCTGCGCGGCGTTCAGTGCGAAGCCTGCCACGGCCCGGGGAGCGAGTACAAGAGCATGAAAGTGATGAAGGACCCGAAGCTGGCAAGGAAGGCGGGGTTGTGGGAGGACACACGTGATGTGTGCTTGAGGTGCCATCGTTAGGGAAAATTCCAGATTCCAGATTTCATATTCCAGAACAGGTACTCGTCATTGCGAGACCCGAAGGGTCGCGGCAATCCCGAGAAAGCCTTAACCGCAGAGCCGTCCGCAGTCAAAGCCTCTCTCACCCGGAAGGCAAGGGTTCGTTCCTCTTTGCTCCGAACGTCTCTTTACATTGTGTTTCGCGAGAACTGCAGGACTCAGGGTCCTCGCAATGACCACGCTTTTCTTTTGGATTTTGGATCTTGGATTTTGGATAAACCCGGGTGCGGGCCCGGTCATCCACTTACATCGGCTCCCCAAGCGAAACGATGGGGCCGCCCAGAGTGCCCAGAAAGGCCTCAAGCTGGTCCAGTTCCTCGTCGGTCAGGTCCCCGTGGCCTAGTTCGGGATTATCGGCCGATCGATAGAACTCAAGGACCTCCCGGATGGTTTTCAACTGTCCGGCGTGCATGTAGGGCGGTCGGTCAGCCACGTTCCTCAGGGTCGGAGTCTTGAAGGCGCCTGCATATTTCTCGGTCCGGGTATCAATAAACCTCAACTCGGCGCAATCGGACGGTTCGGCGTCGCTGAACTCCCCGAGACAGTTGAACTCATCGGACAGAACCTGGATGATGCCGTCCGCCCTCCCCCTGTCTGCAGGACGTCCCTCTTTTTCACCCACACCTATGTTGTGAAAGTCCCCGTTTGTGAACAGTGGTCCCGTGTGGCAGTTTGTGCATTTCCCTTTCCCGATGAAAAGCCTGAGACCGCTTGCCTCTCTGTCGGAAAATATCTGCTTCATCCTCAAACGATCATTATTGAGAAGGGCCTCGACATATGTATCAAAACGCGCCGGACCAGGCATGATGGTCCTGACGTAGGCGGCGATGGCCTTGCCCATGTTTGCATAGATCCTGTTGACCTCCGCCCGCTGGTCGAAGGGGATATTCACCCACGCCTTATAGGCCTCAGGGTCATCCAGTCCCGGCCTTGCGTTCAGGTTGCGGAACGCCTTCATCTCCATCACAGGTCC
>QIEJ01000237.1 GCA_003228585.1 Pseudomonadota bacterium | reverse complement strand
TACCCGCCCTTGTGGGCAGAGGCAGGATATGGACCCTCAGAAGAGGACGGGTGGCCGTCATGACCCTTCCTCCATGGGAACTGGGACTCGAGGGTGAGACCCTGTCGGCCATTGCCGCCGCTGGATCCATGAGAAAATACCTCGGAAAGGGCAAGTGAGCCGCTGTCATGAGTGCCTCTGGTTTCGTTGAGAGGACACGGCAACCCGCCGTAGCCGGTCAATTTTACTCAAGCATTGCCGATGACCTCCAGGCCCAGGTATCCGGCTTCATTAAATCAGCCGCGACAGAAGCAGGCGTCCTTGGGGCCGTAATGCCCCACGCCGGCTATGTCTACTCCGGCGCGGTTGCCGGAGAGACGGTATCCTATCTTGCCATCCCCGAGACTGTCATTATCCTCGGGCCGAATCACACCGGCCTTGGACCGGCCGTATCCGTGTTTCCGGAAGGGAAGTGGTTGATGCCCTTCGGCGACATGCCCATCGCTGAGAAACTGGCAGGGACCATCATCGAAAAAATCGGGTTGGCTGAGGCTGACGAGTCGGCTCATATCAGGGAACATTCCATAGAGGTGCAGCTTCCCTTTCTCCACTACCAGAGAAAAGGGGCAATGAAGATCGTGCCCATGGTTCTGTCCAACCTGTCAACCGGGGACTGCAGACATGTAGGTGAATCCCTGGCCGGGATCACAAGGGAAACTGAGGGCGATGTCCTTCTGGTCGCCAGTTCGGACATGACCCATTACGAGAGCCACCAATCGGCCACCACAAAGGATGCCGAGGCCATCGAGAGGATCCTCGACCTCGATCCCGAAGGTTTGATCAAGACCGTGTTCTCCAGAAAGATCTCCATGTGTGGAATCATTCCCTTTACGCCGCCAAAGCCCTGGGCGCGACCGGGGCCAGGCTTATCCGCTATACAACCTCGGGCGAGATCAGCGGTGATTACGATCAGGTTGTGGGGTACGCGGGAATTGTGGTTTATCAATAGAGGTCGGAGGTCAGAGATTAGAGATCAGAGGTCGAATGCTTGTCATTGCGAGTTGGTTGGTTGGCGAAGCAATCTCGGGAAGATGAGACTGCTTCGGTCGCCGAAGTTTAACCATGGGATTGCCGCGTCGGCCACAGTTTACTGGCCTCCTCGCAATGACTGCGTTGCCTATTGGGAGGAAAAAAATGACTGACCAGGTCCGAGTACGCTTCGCTCCCTCCCCCACCGGCTTTCTGCACATCGGCGGCGTGCGCACGGCCCTGTACAACTGGCTCTACGCCCGCCAGCACGGCGGAAAGATCATTCTCCGGATCGAGGACACCGACCTCGAGCGGTCCACCGACGAGGCTGTAGAGTGGATCCTGGACGGTATGAGGTGGCTTCATCTCGACTGGGACGACGGCCCCTACCGCCAGACCGATCGGTTCGATCTGTATCAGCAGGACATCGACAGGCTCATTACGGAAAATAAGGCCTACAGATGCTACTGCACACCCGGAGAACTGGAAGTCATGCGCAAGGAGGCTCTTGCAAAGGGCCGGCCCACAAAATACAACGGCCGGTGCCGGAACCTCGAGGACGGAGCCCGGGACGGCGATCACACTATCCGTTTCAAGGCCCCCCAGACCGGCCAGATCGTGGTGGACGACATGATCCGTGGATCGGTCATGTTCGACGAGACCCAGATGGACGATCTGATTATCCGACGCTCTGACGGGAGCCCCACTTACAACCTGACGGTGGTTGTGGACGACGCCCTTATGGGCATCACCCACGTGATCAGGGGTGAGGATCACCTTTCCAACACCCCCAGGCAGATCCAGCTCTACGAAGCTCTCGGGTATGAAGTCCCCAGGTTCGGGCACATGTCCCTCATCCTGGGGCCGGACCGTGAGAAACTGAGCAAACGGCACGGGGCGGCAGCTGTATCCGAGTTCATGGAGATGGGTTACCTCCAGGAAGCCATGATCAACTACCTGGTGCGCCTGGGCTGGTCCCACGAGGAACAGGAGATCTTCACTGTCGAACAGATCCTCGAGCACTGGTCACTTGACGAGCAGAAAAAATCCGCCGCTATCTTTGACCACGACAAACTGAACTGGGTCAACGCCCAGTGGATGAAGAAACTGCCTCCCGAGGAGATCGCGTACCGTCTTGCCCCCTTCCTGGAAAAGAGGGAACTCGTTCAGAAGACCCCTGATCGGGAGTGGCTGACGAAGATGGTGCTCACTCTCCGCGAGAGGAGCACTACACTGGTGGTAATGGCCCAAAAGGCCGAGTTCTACTTCCGGGAACTCGAATACGACCCGGAACCGGCCGAGAAGTTCCTCACAGCTGATGTGGCGCCGCTCATGGACAAGGTATATGAATTCCTGGCAGGGCAGGAAAACTACTCCCAGGAAGCGCTTCACGAGTCAATAAAGGCCTTTCTGGAAACGGAAGGGCTCAAGCTGAAGGCCATCGCCCAGCCCCTGCGTATCGCCCTGACCTACAGGAAGGACAGCCCCGGGCTGTTCGAGGTGATGGAGGTTTTGGGTAAAGAATCCACTCTCGCGAGAATTGATAAAGCGCGGAAGTGGATTCGTGATCAGTAGTCTCAATTCAGTAGAAAGTAGAAAGTAACAAGTGGAAAGTGGAAGATCGTCATCGCGAGCGACCGGGAATATGTGGGAGCGTGGCGATCTCAGCCATACGAGACTGCTTCAGTCGCAAAACGCCTCGCATGGACAGGCAGCCTTGAGTATCCGAGATTGCCGCGTCCCTCTCGTTAACCTCGACGCTCCTCGCAATGACTGCGCATTACCCAAGACCCTAATCCCAATCCCCCAACCCCAGGTTTTCCTTTGTGTCCTCTGCCTGTCCCGAGCTTGTCGAGGGATGGCGAGGCCTGCAGGCGGCCTCCTCCTGCCCTGAGCGCCGCCGACGGCGGGATCGAATGGTGTACCCTGTGTTAAGGCTTTTGCTTCGACTTCGCGGCGATCTTCGCCCACGAATCCCTCAGAGGCACGATCCTGTTGAACACCGGCCGGTCAGCGGCGTGATCCTCGGAATCGGCGATGAAATATCCGGTGCGCTCGAACTGGAACCGGTCGCCGGGCTTAGCGTCCCCAAGGCTGGGCTCCACCCTGGCGTCCACGA
>QIEJ01000155.1 GCA_003228585.1 Pseudomonadota bacterium | reverse complement strand
CCAGTTGGCATTGGCAGCCTGGCAGGATAAAATCGTTGTCATGAACCAGTTCGGAAGGTTCTTCATCATCCTCGGAGTCATCTTCCTTGCCGTCGGCCTCGTGCTGATGCTGGCGCCGCGCGTGCCCTGGCTGGGGAGGCTCCCTGGCCACCTCCATCATCCTGAGCATCCTGCTGACCCTGCTCATCAACCTGTTCAGGAAGTGAATGATTAATTCCAGGTTTCAGATTTCAGATTCAAGGACCGCTGAGGGAGGGGTGCTCAGTTAGAACAGGACCATACATTTTTGCGGATCTAAAAACAGGTGGACTTCCTGTCCTTCGTCTTGAGGCAAGCTGTGCGGAACCTGCGCCTGGATCATTGTTCCATTCACGTTTATGAAAAAATACAGAAAATTACCCAGGTACGCCTTGTGGACGATAACACCTTTGAACAGGTTTTCCCTGGCTTGAGGCGGTTCTGTAAACACTTCCACGTCTTCAGGACGAATAGATACATATACTTTTTTCCCTGGTGTTGCTTCCGTGACGCTGTCCGTTGTGCACAACACCTTCTCGCTGAACTCAGTGCGAACGCAAACCGCATCGACGTCCCGGGGGGACTGAACGATCTCACCGGACATAAAGTTCATGGTACCGATGAAATCGGCGACAAACTTATTGGCGGGTTGTTTATATATCTCCCGGGCAGTGCCGATCTGCACGATGTCCCCTGAATTCATGACGGCGATCCGGTCAGAGATAACCATTGCCTCTGCCTGGTCGTGGGTAACGTAGACAGCAGTTATACCCATACGTTTTACCAGGCTCTTGATTTCAAACCTCATATTCTCTCTTAACTTCGCATCCAGGTTGCTCAGGGGTTCATCCAACAGCAGCACTTTGGGATTTCTCACCAGCGCCCGCGCAAGCGCCACCCGCTGCTGCTGTCCACCGCTCAACTGGGACGGGTATCTTTCTCCCAGGCCCTCCAGGCCCACCAGTTCCAGTACCTCCTGCGTTCTTTCCTGGACAATCTTCCTGGATATCTTCTGAAGCTTCAGCCCGTAAGCGACATTGTTGAAGACCTTCATGTGCGGCCATACGGCATAGTTCTGGAACACCATGCCGAGCCCCCGTTGTGACGGATGGATAAACCCTTCAGAAAGCATCGACTTGCCGTCAATAACGATGTCCCCCTCCTCCGGTGTTTCCAGTCCTGCGATGCAGCGCAAGGTGGTTGTTTTGCCGCACCCGCTGGGCCCGAGAAGCGTTAACATCTCTCCCTCTATCACGTCCAGATCTATGTGATTGACGGCCACCACCTTCTTAAAGCGCTTAAGCAGGTTTTTGATCTCGATAAATGCCATTGAATTTATCTCCCTCAGTGCCCGATTCTTTTCTATTCGTCGGTACTCCAGGCGGCTTTAAGCATGTTTCCGCCGATCTTCGATGCGATCAGCAGAAGGATAAAGGTGATCACGATCATCAGGAACGCCATGGCGGCGGCGATACCAAACTCCATGCCGCGGTGCCAGTTCAGATAAATTCCAATGGGCAGCGTTTCCCACCCTCCCCGGTAAAGGAATATCGCGGTGGAGATCTCCTGGAACGCCATGATAAAGAACATCATCACGCCGACGAGCACGCCCTTGAGCAGCAAAGGCAACGATATGGTAAAAAAAGTTCTGAGTCTGCTCGCGCCCGATACTTCCGCGGCCTCCTCAAGAGAAACGTCCACGGGAGCCGCCGTGCGAACAGGGCCAGCGGCATGATGATCCAATACCTGGCCAGGGGTATCTTGTCCCAGAATGCCAACATGTAACCCACACCGACGGCAATACCCGGGAAAGCCAGCATCAGGGTGATGACAAAGTCGAGGGCATCTTTGCCCGGGACACGGGAGCGGGCGATGATATAGGCGGCGGGAAGTCCAAAGGCGACCCCGAAGACCAGGGCCAGCCCACTGTACAGGAAAGAGTTTTTGATCAGGATCGGACTTTCCAGAAGGATCAGTCTGAAATTCTCCAGGGTCCAGTACGTGGGAAACGGCTCAAAGACCCATCTTCTGGAAAAAGCGGATAACCCCAGTACGATGGGGATCAGCAGGACAATGAAGGCGATAAAAAGCAGGTATGCGTATGCGCCCATTTTCAGCAGCGGGCCCGGTTCGATCACCCTGCCCTCAGACGTTGTTCCTTTCGAGAGACCGGTATACTTTTTCTTCTCGACCCACCACCGGGCGACCAAAAAGAGGGAAATGCAAAAAACGGCCGCGATGACCACCGCCACGATCCCCATGTACTTGCGGTGCATATCGGTAAAGTGATAGGCGATGTTGATGTACGCAACCGAGGGCAGAAGATTCGTCTGCCCCAGGATCATTGGTGTGAGCCAGTCGGTAAAGGGCCACAGGAATACGAGGACGGCACCGGCCAGGTAACTCGGGGTACACAGAGGCAGCGTTATTGTGATGAATCTCCAGAAGCCGCTGGCTCCCTCGACTTCAGCGGCCTCTTCAAAGGAAGGGTCGATGTTGGTGAAACCCGCGGAAAGACCGAGGACGATAAAAGGGAGCATGTGCAGAGACTGAACGAATACCAGTCCGTGAAGCCCGTAGATGAAATTTATGGGTGTCTCGATCAGCCCCGTGTTCATAAGGAGCAGGTTGAGCGTGCCGTACTTGCCGAAAAAGATGATGAACGCAAATACGCCCGCGAAAGCGGGCAGAACGATCGGCAAAAGGATGAGAGCCGTGAAAATCGTCTTTCCCCGGTGCCTGTATCTTGCCAGAATATATGCCAGGGGCACCCCGAAAACAGTTGTCGTCAGGAGCACAAACATACTCAGCAGCAGGGTGTTGCCAAGGACCCTTAGATAATAAGTGTCTTTGAAGAACTCCAGATAGTTACTTATGCCCCAGCTGTCAGTTCCGGTGATGGTGAAGCTTTCCTGCAGCAGGATTGACAGCGGATAAAGTATAAAGAAAGCAACGATCAACCACAGGAATGCTGCCAGAATGATATTGCCTCGGGACATATCACATCCTATCCTGTCTACCAGCTGACATACGAGTGAGCAGCGGCCCGCCCTGTCAGATCCCTGGATGGCCGCAAAGCGACCCTCCTACAGGACGGGCCTGTATCTCAAGTTGGGAGTGTGTTCAATCTGTCAAGTCGAAAAAATTCGCTGGCAAGGTCGCCTTTACTGCGAGACAAGCAGTGCGCGGGCCTTCACTGCACCCAGGCGCGCCGCGGCATAATTGCCATCCATCTCGAAAAGCTTTCTGGCTTCCTTTATTTTCGCGGCAGCCTTCTTCACATTCATCTTTTCAGCTTTTGCCGCGTCAATTTCCCCCTCGACTTCCTCTATCAGGAACAGGCTGTTTTTCAGTTCTCCCCACTTTCGGTAGATCTCGTTTTCATATTTTTTGTTGACTTCGTCCCATCTCTTTGTGGCGAGTTCCAGGTCGTACTCAATGAAGTCGACTTTCAGGTCCCAGAACGAATCAACGCCCAGCGCCTTCTTGGCATGCGTGGCCATCTCGACGCCTTCTTTTTCCAACTCGGAGAACTTAACGTCCGTACGGGCTGCGAAGTATCGACCCTCGAGCACAGCTTTTTGTCCGTCCATGCTGAACAGCCAGTCCAGGAAGATCTTCCCAATCGCCTCATTGGGCGCGCCTTTGAGCAAAGCCACAGCCTCCGGAACCAGGATCGTTTTTTCCGGGAGCAGATCCCGTACCGGGAAGCCATCTTTGCGGGCGGCCATTGCGTTCATCTGCGGCTGCGCCATTCCGATGGGAACCTCGCCGCGGGCCACTAATTGCGTCGTATCCGTGCTGCCGGTGGAGAAGCGTGCCAAATTGGCCGCCAACAACCTTAGATATCTCCACCCCTCTTCTTCTCCAAAGCCCTGCAGAAGAATTTCAACGGCTTCATGCATTGTGCCGGAGGCATATGGCAGCGTATGCACGATGTTGCCCCTGTAGATGGGGTTGAGCA
>QIEJ01000107.1 GCA_003228585.1 Pseudomonadota bacterium | reverse complement strand
GTCCGTGCCCAGCTCCTCGCCCGGGTTCGGGAAAACCAGACGATCATGGTCATGGGCAGCGGAATGTCCGGGCTGCTGCACGTAAAGCTGGCCAAGGCGAAAAACTGCAGAGTGATCGCTGTGGACATCAACGAGGATAAGCTTAAGATCGCCAGGCGGTTTGGAGCTGATATAGCCCTGGCGCCGGAGGACCTCTCACAGCAGGCGGCTGCCGGGAACATGGAGAAAGCGGATGTCGTGATGCTGTGCACATCGGCCCTTCCAGCCATCGAGCAGGCATGGAAGTGGGTGGACAATGGCGGCGCTGTCGTGTTTTTCGCTGTTCCGGATACGGACAAAAAGGTGATTGTACCCGTAAACGATCTGTGGACCCGCGAGATCCGGATCCTGACCTCATATTACTGCGGGCCGCCCGACATCGTCGAGTCCATGGAGCTTCTGGCCAACGGAACCATCGAAACGGACGACATGATAACCTGCCGACTGCCGCTTAAGGACACCGCAAAAGGGTTTGTCCTTGTCGCCGACGGGGAGGAATCAATCAAGGTTATTATCAGGTCTAACGAATGACTCTAAGACTGGGCGACGGTGCCCTTCGACGCGTTTCACTTGCTCAGGACAGGCGCCCAGGCGAAGAAATCGCTCAGTCGCAAGGTCTCAAGGTCGCTAAGTCGACAAGGTTTTTGACAGGATCAACAGGATTTCCCCGAGATTGCCACGTCGCTTGCGCTCCTCGCAATGACAGCGCTTTTTACACCAAAACTCTAGTTTTCTCTGTGGCCCTCTGTGACACGACCTGAGAGAGGTCGTTTCTGTAATTTACCGATCGCTGATCACCGATTACCGATCACTGCCCTTGCCCGGCTCCTACAGTCTTGTACATGAAGTTCTTGAAACGCATGAGGGCCCTGGAACCATCCTCATCCCCGTCGCCACCGGGGAGAGCCCCCAGCAGCCGCGCTGCCTCTCTGACCCCTCCCCCTTCCGCAAGAGCCAATCGGTAAAGTTTCAGAACATCGGACCGCGTCATGTCGTGAGCAGTAAAGGGCGCGTGGATCAGCTCCCAGAAATCGCCCTCTCCTCCCCTGAGACGGCCATACAATGACAGAGCATCATCCTGGCTGGCACCGGAAAATTCATCGATATTGGAAAGAGATCTTATGATCTCATCTTCCCCGACAATGCCACCGGTGCTCTCGAACAGCCCTCCCTGCAGGATACTCACCAACTGCCTGATGTTCCCGGGATAATCCAGTTCGGCAAGCAGGGCTGAGGCCTCTGGTGTCAGGCGTGGAGGTTCCCCCCCCCTGGAGTAATTTGTGTGGAGGCGTCCCAGAAAATGCTTTGCCAGATCCGCTATGTCCTCCCTTCTCTGGCGAATAGGCGGCACCGCTATGGTGATTTCACTGAGGCGATGATAGAGGTCCTCCCTGAAACTCCCCTTTTCGATCTCCTTTTTAAGATCTTTGTTGGTGGCAGCGATAAATACAACACGGCTGCGTAAAACCTTGTTGTCACCCAGTCTGGAAAACTCCCCGCTGTCCAGAAATCTGAGAAGCTGGACCTGGGTTTTCAGATCCGCGTCCCCGATCTCATCGAGAAAAACCACACCTCCGTCCGCCTCCTCCAGGATGCCCTGGCGGTCGGAATAAGCTCCGGTATAGGCTCCCTTCCTGTGACCGAACAGCTCTGTGTAGGTCATTTCTCCCCCGTAGGCCGCGATATTGGTCTTTCTGATGGGAAGCTCTCTTTTTTTGCCTCCTTCATCCAGGTAGCGCTCATTGAGAAGGGAGTACAGATTGTTGAACACGAACTCCTTACCTGACCCTGTCTCACCGGTTATCAGGATAGTGGGCAGTCCCAGCTCAACTTCATCTTCCAGGCCCCGGTCTCTGTTCAACAACCAGGCCGTTAACGGAGGCGTCAACCGACCCAGACGGTACACCAACCTCTTGGCTGCGTCACTTTTGCCGATAATGTTTCCGAGGAGATAAGATCTGACGTCCGGATCCTTATAGGATACTTCCTTCCTCAGTCTGGCCACCTTTTGAGTCAGTTCACTTATCTTGATCAGATCAGCGATGCGGCTGGCAATAAGACGGGAAATAAGGAGCATTATCCTCTGATGGTCCGGTGTGAAGAATCTTTCCTGATAGCTGTCCAGGTTAATGACCCCGATGACCGAATCACCCACCCTGATAGGCACGGCAAGCTCGGACAGGACCAGGCTGCTGAGGTTCTGATAAAAACCTCCTCTGGCTGCTTCTTCCCTGGTGT
>QIEJ01000214.1 GCA_003228585.1 Pseudomonadota bacterium | reverse complement strand
AACGCCTTGAAGGGAGTCAGAAACTGGCGCTGGCCACGACCAACCTGAGGGAAGCGGCTGACTCACTGGCTTCCGACGCCGAGGAGACAGGAAAACTCTCCAGATACGGTGTCAGCGCACTATTTCCGCTACGGTTCCCCCGCACCTACCATACGAAAGTAAGCGCTAAGACAGGGCCGGCCTGCTGGATTTTATAGACGATACGGTCGCGGCCGGAGCCGTCTTTATAGTCAATGTCCAGGATCCTGTAACCGCCCAGGAAGCCGACCACTTTCCACGGCTGCCAGTGCACCAGGGCGGTCCCATTAAGGGTCAGGTCGGACCCTCCGGCAGCCACATCACCCCTCACAGAGAGATGCCACTTCCGGGCAAAGTTCCACAGCCATCGGGCGCCGGCGACGCCGTCCACCCAATCGAAACTTTTGTCGAAGGATAATCCGTCAAAGACGCCTCCGGTAAACGCGACCCTGTTCTCAACGTCGTAGTAGCGAAGGCCAAAAAGAAGATCGAACAGGTGGGGTCCATCCCCGAGTCGGTAGAAACCATCCAGCTCGTAGATGGGGGCCGTCAAGCCGGACTTGATCTCGGTGTTAAGGACTGTTTGGGTGCTCTCAATGTCAGTGTAGCTCAAATTCAGGATGAAGCCCCACCTCTGGTTCTTTACCCCCTCGAAATAGAGTGTAAGGTTTGTTTCTATATCCGGATAAAGGTCCTCGAACTTGGTGTCCACATCAGTGGTAACATTACCGAAACCCTGGGTGCCGTTGAGGTCCACCGCCCACAGGTAGAAGGGGGCCAGGAACCAGTCCCAGCCGTCATCGGCCGCAGCTGTCGCCGGACTGATAAGGACCAGGATTGAGGCGGTGACAAGAAGAACCGAACCAACATTTAAAACTCTTGATCTCATGAAATCCCTCCCTGGCTACTTGCTTCCCTTTGTGTTCAGGACACTGATCAGATAAGTTACGGTGAATCCAGCATATTGCTTGATACGAAGCGGCGCTGCAACCTGGCTGTCAATTACCTGCGTCTCAGTTCTACTCAGCACCGATTGACGCCAGGCCCTCCAGTTCCTTAACAAGGTCATCCAGTTCCCCGGCTAGCCTGGAATCGAGGTCCGGGACAAGGGTCCTGGCGGCCCTGGCATCCTTAAGGGCCTCTTCATACCTTTCCTGTTTACCAAGGATACGCGCTCGCGTGTCCAGGTACGGATAGCGGGGATACGGGCCGAGAAGAAGCGCCCGATCCACAAGGATAAGAGCCCTGTCTGCATCACCCCTGGCCATCTGGACCCATGCCAGGTTGTTAAGGATCGCCGGGTTCTCGCCGCCCGCCTCGAGAGCCCGTTCCAGGTGTGAAACCGCCTCATCCAGATTTCCCTCTGAGTAGCTGATCTCACCCAGCATCGCCCACGCCTGGGGCCTGTCCCTGTTCTGGACAGAGGCATCTTCCAGAAGACCAACAGCCTGATCGCTTTTGCCGGACTGAATGTAGATGGAGGCCAGCTGTATGCGGTCATCGTAGGGCATCTGCAGGGACGACGCTTTTCTTTCCGGACCAGCACAGGAAGAAAGAACAATAAAGAGGACCATTGTAGCGATGCTTCTAATGATCATGGACAGGACTGCCCGTCGAACAGGAGCATCCATCTCCCGGATTCGGACCACATTTCCTGGAACCTCTTTTCATCCATCCACGACAGCCGGCCATCACCCCACAGGATAAAGAACCCTCTCTTTTCCAGGGAGTAACCTGTGACCACAATGAAATGCCCGCTCGCCCCAACCAGGGCTGGATAGCGGAACAGGACGATGACGGGAGCTGAGTCGAGCCCATCCCTCAAAGTTGACGTCGTCCCGGTTGCCTGCCGCGCGGGCAAATCCGAACGAACCGCTTCCAGGTAAAGATCCATTGTGAGGGTTCCTCCCGCCCCGGGACTGTAAAGGCGCCTGCTCATCTCGTCAGGATCAGCCTCGAAACCCAGGAAGTTCTCGACCGCTGCCAGGGCATAGGGTCCGCACTGCTCGGGCTCCTGCAGATAAGGCTCAACATTATGGAGCCTGACCGCCTCAGGGAAGCGGTCAGGCTCGATGATGCGCAACGAACAGGAATAAAAGAGTATCAGCCCGCAGAAGACTGCGAGCCAGGAGGCTCGGAATACCGTCAATTGGCCTGTTGGTCCTTTTTCAGGAGCAGGAGCAACAATAGCCAGGCTGACCAGGTCCGTCCCACCCGCCTGGAGCTCCTCTACGTGGGCCATGACAGCCTGGCGCTCCTCGACGGTCAATGAATCCAGTCGGGCACTGATCTCCTCCGGGGACAGCCCCAGAGCTGTCAGGCGTTCAGCGAGCAGATCATCCTCCAGCGCAGCCCTGACTTCATCCAGACTGGTCACTTCCATCCCGCTCAGGATGCCGTCGGAAGATGGCAGAAAGGCCGCCTGGGCCGCGATCGGCAGAGCGAACACTCCGGAAAAAACAAACACAAGGTAAAAGCAGATCCCTTTTGAAACCGGCCGTTCAAGTATCCTTCTCATAATTGCTCCCCTTTCAAACAGGTCATCCCGTGAGTCAGGCTTATGGATTTTCGAAGCTTCGGGCTACTCCCCGAATGCAGTCCTTTCAGTTACAGGATAACAAAGAACATAGTCAATTCCCTTAAGGAATGCAAACACCGGTCCCAGGTGTCAGAGCGCTTTTAATTTTGAGTCTTCCGGATAATGCGTACCTCAATGTCTTTTACCACCAATTTGTCTTACGTAAAGCCCGCCAGGGGAAACCCTGGTCTTGGGCATTACG